>JAOZTP010000009.1 GCA_029939135.1 Desulfobacterales bacterium | reverse complement strand
AACAAAATGCTTGCATTAGGATTAAACGGAAGCCCCAGAAAAAACGGAAATACCGAATATCTGCTTTCCGCTTTTTTAAACGAAATAGAAAAACATGAAATTGCTACAAAAACCGTCCGTGTATCAAAAAAAACAATATCTCCTTGCATAGAATGCGGATATTGCGAAGAAAAGGGAGAGTGTATAATAAAAGATGATATGAGCGCTCAAATATACCCCCTGCTTAAAGAAGCGGATATAATAGTAGCCGCCGCCCCCATATTTTTTTACGGATTTCCGGCTCAGTTCAAAGCTTTAATAGATAGAAGTCAGGCGTTCTGGGCAAAAAAATATTTTCTTGGGATAGAAGACCCGAAAAAAAAATCTAAAAAAGGCTTTTTGCTCTCCGTAGGAGCCACAAAAGGCAAAAATTTGTTCAATGGCGTAAAGCTTACCGCAAAATATTTTTTTGACGCAATAAGCGCAAAACCTGCCGGAGATCTTTGCTATTTTAAAATAGAAAAGCCTCGAGAGATAACAAAAATCAAAGACTTGGAACAGGATATAAAAAAAGCGGTTTGCAACCTTTTAATTCCATTTAAAAAAAGAAAAAAAGTTCTTTTTATCTGCGCGCAAAACGCCGGTAGAAGTCAAATAGCCTCGGCTTACGCTCAATATTTTGCAGGCGATAAAATAGAAGCCTTAAGCGCCGGAAGCGCTCCTGCGGAAAAGCTTCATGATGTTACAATTCAAACAATGGCGGAGGATAAAATAGATATAGCAGGTATAAAACCAAAAAGCATTAAAGAGGTTTTACTTAATATAACCCCTGATATTGTCGTTACTATGGGTTGCAAGGATAAATGCCCTTATGTTTCGGGGGCAGATATAATCAAATGGGATTTTCCAGATCCGGCAGGCAGATCAATTGGGTTTGTAAAAAAGCTTCGAGAAAATATAAAAAATAAAATACTTGATTTTATACATAATGTTTGAAAAATAAGTAACAAAAATATCGGCAGACTTTTAATAAAGCAGGTTCGAATATAAGGAGGCAATAATGTTAAAAACAGAAAATACTGCTTTGCTCGTTATAGACATTCAAGGAAAACTGGCGCAGTCAATGTTCAATAAAGAAAAGCTTTTTCAAAATTTGCAAATAATTGTCAAGTCCGCGCAAATATTAAAGCTGCCCATTATATGGATGGAACAACTGCCCCAAAAAATAGGTCCTACAATACCGGAACTTGCCGAACTTCTTAACGAGGCGGAGCCTATAAAAAAATCAAGTTTTAGCTGCTGCGGCAACAAGAAGTTTTTAAACGCCCTTTCAAATATAGAATGCGGCAATCTTTTACTCGTAGGAATCGAAACCCATATATGCGTTTATCAAACGGCTATAGACCTGTTAAAACGCAGATACAATGTTCATGCCATAGCGGACGCCGTATCTTCGAGAGAACCCGAAAACAGAAGAATAGGGCTTAAAAAAATCGAGACTGCCGGAGGCTCTTTAACTACGGTTGAAACAGTCCTGTTTGAACTTTTAAAAACCGCCGAAAATAAAAATTTTTCGGATATAGTAAAACTAATAAGATAAATAAAAAGTTGAGAAATCAAAATGAACCTAACAACATTAGACAGAATATTTATATCCTGCAAATCAGCCGAAAAAAAATTAAAAACCTTTTTTTGTAAAAAAAATTCGCTTTTTTTTAAATACATTCTAACCTCTTTATCCATAATCTTAATTTGCGCTTGCGCCTCTTTCGAAACTGAAAATTATAAAATAGAAAAAAACGGAAACGCGGAATTTAAAAAAATATGGAAAAGTTTTTCAGCCCAAAAAGTTTTCGATATAGATACGTCCGGTTATCCCGCTGTCGGAAACAAAAAAGCGCCTGTCGTCATAATAGAATTTTTTGATTTTTTATGTCCTTATTGTAAAGAAGTTTCAAGCATATTAGACGAAGTCGCCGCAAACAATCCCGATAAAGTCCGCTTAATATATGCAAACTATCCTATGGACAAAGAATGCAACCTTTTTATCAAGAGAATAAAGCATCAAGGCGCATGCCTTCTTGCCAAAGGCGCAATATGCGCATTCGAGCAAAAAAAAATTAAGATATATCATAAGCTTGCTTTTAACATAGACAATCCGCCGATAAATTTAAACGGTATAAAGCGGATCGCTATCAAGGCGAATCTTGATGCCGATAAATTTCAAAACTGTATAGAATCGATTCTTACGGAGACCTCTCTTCAACTTCAAATTATGGAAGCAATGAAGCTTAATTTGCCCGGCACCCCTATAATATACATAAACGGCAGGGAGTTTAAACATAAAATTGATAAAGAGATTATTCAAAAAATAATTGATAAAGAGGCTCAAAGAAAAAAATAGGAAATAATAAAGAGCTTTCTTGCTTCAAATGACAGTAAATATTTTTTATGCCCGTCATTTTGATGAATATTATTTTGGGAAATAAATTTAAACAGCGGAAACGCCCATTATTAATAAAATAGTTTGCTCAAGTTCAAGGCGGTTAAAATTTTTATCCAACGCCGAAATTGAGAAAACTACAAAGTTATCTAACAAAATTTAAACAGAGGAAACGGAGAAAAAAACAATGCTTAGTTTTATGCGCGCGCATGCAACCGGATGGATTATTAAAGTATTGCTGGGCGCTATTGTGGTGGTTTTTGTATTCTGGGGAGCTGGATCTTTTAACTCGAAAAATAAAAATAACGTCGGGACCGTAAACGGTAAGCCTATAACAATCGAGGAATATAACGACGTTTATAATAGGCTTGCGGCGGATATAAGCCGAAAGTTGGGAAGAGAACCGGATAAAAAAATGCTAAAAACATTCAATATAGAAAAAAAGAGTTTTCTATATCTTGTAGATAAAATAATTTTATCCGAAGAGGCAAAAAGACTTAATATAAAAGTTACAAATAAAGAACTTGCCGACGCCATAAGAGCGAATAGAACCTTTCAGGACGAAAAAGAAGTTTTTGACGACCAAATATATAACAGAGTATTAAGCGCAAGTAGAATGACTACGGAAAAATATGAAGCCTCTCTTAAAGAGGATATGGTTATACAAAAACTTATAACATTTGTTATAGGAAACGCAAAAGCGGGAGAAGAGGAAGCCCTCAAGTGGTATAATTGGCAAAATTCCTCCGTTAATATAAAATACCTTTTTTTCGATCCGCTATCTTATAAAGACATATCCGTTTCCGAACAGAAAATAAAAGATTACTTTAAAACCCATGCCGACGATTACAAAATCCCGGAGCAAGTAAAAATAGAATATTGTAGTTTTAACATTTCCGATTATCAGGAAAAAATAAATATTTCGGAACAGGAAATAAAAAATCATTATGAAACAAATATCGAAAAATATAAAAGTCCGAAAAAAGTAGAAGCAAGACATATTCTATTAAAACTTGATAAAGATGCAGACAAACAAAAAGAAGAGGCAAGAAAACAGGAGGCTTATGATATAATCCGAAAAGCAAAAAACGGAGAAGACTTTGCAGAGCTTGCGATTAAACGCTCCGAAGGACCAAGCGCCGCAAACGGAGGTTATATCAGCTCTTTTACCAAAGAAATGATGGTGAAACCTTTTAGCGACGCTGCTTTTTCATTAAAAGAACAAGCAATCAGCAGTCCGGTAAGAACCGTTTTCGGCTGGCATATCATAAAAACGGAAAAAATACATAATGAAAAAATTACAAGTTTTAACGATGCTAAAAAAGATATAGAAACACAATTAAAGGCTGAAAAAGCAAAAATGACAGCTTTTGCCGACGCCGAAGAAATTCATAGCGCTTTAACCCTACAATCCGATTGGTCCGAGGTTTCAAAAAAAAAGCGCCTCTCCGTTATTAAAACCGGCTTCTTTACTTTCAACTCGCCGGATAAATATATAGAAGATAAAGAGGGGGTTATAGAAGCCGCTTTTGCGCTTCAAAACATGGAGACAAGCGATATTATCGAATCGAAAAACGAATATATAATTACCAGAGTAATAGACAGAATTCTTCCGGAAATTCCGACATTAGAAAAAGTGCAAGATAAGATTGAAAAAGATATGAAAATAATAATTCAAAGAGACAAAGCAAAAAAAGACGCCCAAGACGCATTAAAAGCTTTAAGTAAAGAGGCGACTTTTAAGGATATTGCCAAAAAATATAAGCTCGATTCTAATATCACCGGATTTTTCAAAAAAACAGAACAGATAAAAGGTATCGAATACGATTCGCCGACGTTATCCAAAGCCGCTTTTGAAACAAGTTACGAAAAGCCGTATAAAATAGTATCAGGAAAAAAAGGCTGGCGACTGATTGCGTTAATAGATAAAAAGTTTCCTGAAAAAGGAGGCTTTGAAAAAAATAAGAAAAAGACTCTAAATATAATAAAAGAGATAAAACGAGAAGAATTATATATAAAATGGCTTGCAGAATTAAGAAATAAAGCAAAGATATTAACCGAAAAGGACTTTAACGATACGGAAGAATAAAACCTACGCCATTTTTTTATTTAAATATTGATTTTAAAGTAGTATATGCAATAATATATTTATATCAAATTCGATTCAAGCTTATATTTCCAATTATATATAAAAAGGGAGTTATGGCACAATGAAATTGAGGCGTTTTATCTATATAGCGGCTATCATTCTTATAACTTTTCAAATAAATAAACACATAACATACAGCTTCGAAGTTCAAGAAAAAGCAAGAACTCGCTCCACAGTTCAAATAGGCAAAGGAGCGGGTTCTTATTCTTTACCTGCAACTGCCGGCAACCCGGGCGAAGCGCTTTGGATTGATGCAAACGGGGATCTCTCATGGAAAAGTATATTTCCTATGCCGGAACTTGCATTTTCGGATCCGTTTTTAATAACCGAAGCGGATTGCAATGACAAACCGGAATCAAATAAATTCCTTCCGCTAAACCCCTATTATAAACCTACGAGAGGATATTGTCTGGCAACGGTAGACGGAACATGGGATGGAATTTTAAAATATCAAGATAAAAACGGAGTAATACATGAAGGCGGGATTATAGCGCACGATATGGGCAGGTATTGCGACGTTTATTATGAACAAGCATATGATTTGCCGTCGGAATTCGTAATGCACCTTCATACCGCAACAACCTCGAAACTTGCGTTAGATAGGTATTGGAACAAATTCGAACAGAGCGAGCAAGAGACTATACTGACTTTTGTAGAGGTTGTAAGAGCTAAAAAAATATACTTCAAACAAGTGAACTATTATCATACTGCAGCGTTAGACTTAACGATGTTCATACTCGGCGGCTTCCGTCCTTCAAGCCAAACGCTGCAAGACCTGCCAGATGCAAACGAGATTCAAGCTCCTTATGGTTCGGTGGGTCTAACATGGGAGGAAATAATTAAAGACGAAGACAATAATACCATTGATATCATTACTCATATTGAGAAGCCCGCATATCACACCCAAATGCCTCCAGAAGATTACGGATACGGAGACATGTGGGACGGCAGAGTGGATTTTGATTCTATGGTAATTGGAAGAGTAAACCCTTTTTGCGAGGACGCGGTCATTTGTCCGACACCGGAAACATATTTATATACAAGCCTATACGCAATGTGCGTAAGATAAACGAAAAAACATGAATAAAAAATGTTTACTTCATGTTTGCTGCGCGCCCTGTTCCGTTTATCCTTTAAAAATACTACAAAAAAAATTTGATTTTATAGCATATTATTTTTATGGAAATAATATTCATCCTTTTACCGAATATATTAAGCGTCGAAACGCCGTAATAAAACATGCCGATTATACGGGGTTGCATTTAATAATAAATAAAAAATATGACCTGCAAAATTTTATACAAAAAATTGTTTTTAGAGAGAGCGAAAGATGTTCCATATGTTATTATGAAAGATTAAAATCCGCAGCGAAAATAGCAAAAAAAGGCAAATTCGATTATTTTACCACAAGTCTGCTTTATAGTAAGTTTCAAAAACATAAGACGATTAAATCTATAGGGGAAGCCATAGGAAAAGAAACCGGCGTCCCTTTTTATTATGAAGATTTCAGATGCGGCTGGCGCGAAGGAATTGAAGAATCTAAAAAATTAAATCTATATAGGCAAGAATATTGCGGATGTATATACAGCGAAAAAGAGAGATATTATAAAAAAGATGATAACGGCAACAAATCTTACCAAATATTTCGGAGATAAAAAAGCGGTTGACAACATATCGTTTAATGTTTCCGAAGGAGAAATTTTGGGATTTTTAGGACCTAACGGCGCCGGCAAATCCACTACAATGAGAATGATTACAGGTTTTATTAAACCTACAAGCGGAACCGTATTTATAGATAAGTTTAATATCTCGCAAGATACGATGGCGGCTATGGCAAAATTCGGTTATCTGCCGGAAAACGCTCCCGTATATCCAGATATGACGGTTTTCGATTATCTTGAATTTTGCGCTTCCATAAGAGGTTTTAAAAAAACTTTAAAAAAAAACCGGATAGAAGAAACCATAGAAAAATGCTTTTTAACCGAAGTAAAACAAAAAAGAATTGCTTGGCTTTCAAAAGGTTTTAAGCAAAGAGTCTGTCTTGCTCAAAGCATTATTCATGATCCGGACTATCTTATATTGGACGAACCTACAGACGGGCTTGATCCGAATCAAAAAGCGGAAGTCCGGCGGATGTTAAAGAATATGGGAAGTAAAAAAGCTATAATTCTTTCCACTCATATTCTGGAGGAAGCGGACGCCGTATGTTCTCGAGCAATAATAATTGCAAACGGTAAAATAGTAGCGGACGACACGCCGGAAAACCTAAAAAAACATTCCGATATGCACAAAGCGGTTACTCTTGAAGTTGCGGCGCCCGAGCCTAATAAACTTTTACGGTTAGTTGCAGATATTGAAAATGTAGATTCGGTTGAAATTGCCGAAAAAAAAGAGGATATGTTAAAGCTTGTAGTTTTCCCTAAAAAAAATACTGTAATTTATTCGGATAAAATAACTTCGGTTTTACGCGACAACGAATATAAAATAAATTCCATATTTATAGAAAAAGGGAAATTAGAAGAGGTTTTTAGAAAATTTACTTTAGAAGGAGGCAATACAAATTAAACAAGCTTCCTTCCTGTCCTATCAAACAAAGCGGAAAATCTCTTAATAAGAAGCCTGTCATTTCGACCGAAGGGAGAAATCCCTTAATCATTTTTCCTTTGCCTTTTTATAATCGCTTAAAATCGGTTGCGCAACATCCATTTTCAAGGCTTGCAAAAATTTTAACCGCTGGCTTATTAAAAACAAGTTCGAGATTAAAATCTGAACATAACCCACAAAATAAAGTTATGAAGCGTCTGATACGGATACCGATACTATTTTAGAAATTCCCTTATTACCGGTCGTAACCCCAAAAAGCGTATCCGCAAATTCCATACTTCTTTTATTATGAGTAACCATAATAATCTGAATTTTTTCCCCTATCATTTTAAGCAACCTGTTAAACCTGAAAATATTTGCCTCGTCAAGCGGAGCGTCTATTTCGTCTAACAGACAAAAAGATGCCGGTTTAATAAGGAAAATTGAAAAAATAAAGGCTATTGCGCATAAAGCCTTCTCCCCGCCGGAAAGAAGGGTAAGCCTCGTAAGCTTTTTACCCGGAGGATGAATCATAATTTCAACTCCGGTTTCAAAAATATTATCCGGTTCGGTTAATATAAGCTTGGCATCTCCGCCTTCAAAAAGTTTCGGAAATAAAACGCCGAGATTCTCATTTATCAAATTAAAGGTTTTTATAAATCTTTCCCGAGTGATGCTATTTATTTTTTTTACTACCTTATATAAATCCTCTATTGCCTTATTAATATCATCTTTTTGAGCCGTTAAAAAATCGTATCTTGTTTTAAACTCTTCATATTCTTCTATTGCGCGTAAATTCACCTCTTCAAAACCGGATGCAATTTTATCTTTAAGTTCGGTTAATTGTTTTTGATATTTAACAAGTTCGGTTTCCTCTGTTACGGCATAATTAAAAGAATTATTAAATACCGTTTCTTCAAACTCATATAAATTTTTATGATAACGCTCTTTTATTCTTTCGTTAATATTTTCGCATGTCGCTTTTAGCCGAGATTGTTCCGGCTCGATCTCTCTTATTTTTCCGTATATTTTTCCCAATTCCGATCTATCCGCGACAGCCTCTTTCTTTTTCTCCTTTAAAATCAAATCTACCCGTTGGTAATCGGCTTCAAAATTTTTAATAAGCTCTTCGGTTTGTCTTAAGTTGTCATATAAAATAAGAATATCCTTCTTGCCGTTGTCAATCTGTTCCTTTATCAAAATCAATCCATTCTTCTTTGCCGCCGTTTGTTCGGAAAGTTTGGCAAGCCTGTTTTTGCCCTCCTTATAAAAAGCGGATAACCTTTTTAACGCCGAAGTTTCGCTCTCTTTTTTTCCTTTTAAGGAGGTTATTTCAAGTTTTTTATCCACTATTATCCTGTTAAATCTTTCCGCCTTACAAGAAACCTTTTCTATTTCAGCGTCGGTATTCTTGATAATATTTTTAATATTTTCGGTTTTTTCCTCAATATCTATAAGCGCATTCTTCTGTTTTTCCATTTCGTCGTCAATATCGCTCTGCTCTCCCGTAAGTCTTTCCTCTTCTAACTCCGTTACTTCAAGACGTTCCAAAGAATGCTTTAGGCTTTCTTCCGCAATATATAAACTTTTTTCAGCCTCCCGTTTTTGTAAATCCGCTTTATTTTTTTCCTGATTAAGCGCGTTTGTTTTTTTTTCGGATAAATCCGTTTTTAATCTTATTTCCGAAAGAATCTTTTTTTTGGATAAAATATCGGCTTCCGCTTTTTCAATGCGGTTTTCGATATTTTTAATCTCCTGCTTTTTTATTAAAATATTCGGAAGGTTATCTGCGCTTCCGCCTATTATGACTCCTTTATCCGATACAATCTCTCCCTTTTTTGTAACAAATATTTTTTTTTCCGTCTCCTTATCCCACAGTCGCGCGGCTTCCTCTATGGTTTCCGCCAAATATATATTTTGAAATAATAGTCCGCATATTTTTTCAAACCCCTTTTTTATCTTAATATGATTTATAAGTTTTGACGAATTATCGCTGGCATTAGGCAAAGATTGGCGATCCGAAGAAAAAGAGATAAAACCGCTTCTACCGAAACTATTTTTGGCAAGATAGTCAATACATTCAAAAGAATCTTCTCTTTTATTTACAACTATATATTGTAAAGCCTCGCCTAACGCCGCCTCCGTTGCAGTTTCAAACCCTGCATCAGGTTCTATAATATCGGCTATAAGCCGTTTTGTATTATCTTGACCCGTTTTATTTTTCATTATTGCTCTTACTCCGTCTTTATACCATCTGAAATCGTCTCTGATTTTTGCAAGCGCAATAAGTTCCGACTTTAATTTTTCTTTTTTTATATCTGCCTCGGAAATTTTTCCAATCTGCCCCGAAAGCTTTTTTTTATTATTTTTAAGTATGCTATATTCATCTTGAATCTGCTCGGCAAGCCGTTTTATACGGTCTGTTAAAGAGACTTTTTTATTTTTTGCCTCTTCAACCTTTATTTCCAATTCTTTTTTTGCAATTTCGGCTTTTCTCTTTTCCCGATCTATTGTTTTAAGACGTTTTGTAAGATTATCTCTGCCGCTTGCAGCGGTATGATACATGTTATTAATCCGCGCTTCTGCTGCTGCGGCTTTCATAAGTTCCGATTTATCCTTTTCAAGTCGATTTTTCAGCTCGGACAAAAAATTCATTGTCCCTTTTGCGTTATCCTCCTCCTCTTTTGCCGATTTGTATATTCGGGCAAAATTTAAATCGATCTCTTTCAGTCTTGTTTTTGTATTTTCTATTTCGGATAATAAAGATTGATTTTTGGCGGCAAATTCGGTTTCCGAATTTTGGTCCGATATTAAAGAGGCAGATGTATTTTTGTAATCTTTTTCAAAATGCTGTAAATCATTTTCAAATCTGTCTATTTTTCTGCGTATCTCAAATTTCTTATTCTTCTGTTCGGATAATTCCTTCTCTTTTTCCTCTTTTTCAAGACTTGTCTCTTCGCAAAAAGCGTCCGACTTCGATAATTCCGAAGATTTTTTTATCTCCGAATTTTTTAAGCTTCTTAACAACGCCTCATTTTTTTTAATATCTTTATTAATCTCATTATAATTAAAAATAGATATTAAAATATCCAAAGTCTTAATTTTTTCTCTGTATTCTTTAAACCGATTTGCTTTTGTCGCCTGACGCTTTAAGCTTCTCATCTGACGTTGGACTTCCGATATTATATCGGTTACCCTTAAAAGGTTCTCTTTTGCGGCGTTAATCTTTTTTACGGCTTCGGTTTTACGCGTTTTATATATTGAAACCCCTGCGGCTTCCTCTATAAAAAAACGTCTTTCCGCGGCTCCGGCTTCGGTTATGGCGCCGATATTGCCTTGAGTTATAATAGAATAGGTTTTATGCCCAGAACCGCTTTTTTCAAAAAGATTATGTATATCTTTTAATCTGCAGGAATGTTTATTTAAAAGATACTCGCTTTCGCCGGAGCGAGAAATGCGTCTCGTAAGCATAATCTCCGTATAATCGGCAAATTCGACGACTGAGTTTTCAGCGTCGTTTTCAACCGTTAAACTGACCTCCGCAAAGTTTAAAGGAGGGTTGTTCGGCGTTCCCGCAAATATCAGATCCTCCATAGATTTGCCTCGCAGCTTTTTGACGCTTTGTTCCCCCATTACCCATAATAAAGCGTCTATAATATTGCTTTTACCGCATCCGTTAGGACCTACAATAGCGCATATCCCTTTCGGAAAAACAATCTGCGAATTATCTATAAAAGATTTAAACCCGTTTATTTCAAGCTTTTTAAGTCTCAATCAATAAATATCCGTTATTTTCTATTTTTCTTTTAATTCCTTAACGTTTGCAAAATAATCCAACGATTCAGGATTTTTCAAAGAATCTTTGTTTAAAACAGGCTTCCCCTCAATTACCTTTTTAACCGCAATCTCCACTTTTTTCATATTAAGAGTATAAGGAATATCAGGAACATCTATAATAAGTTTCGGAATATGACGAGGCGAAGCATTTTTTCTTATGGTAGTTTTTATCTTATCTTTTAAAGAATTAGTTAATTTATATCCGTCTGCAAGTTTTACAAATAAAACAACCCTTATATCATTTTCCCAGTTCTGCCCTACTACAAGGCTGTCGTTAATCTCCTCTATTTGATCCAACTGCCTGTAAATTTCAGCCGTTCCTATCCTTACGCCTCCAGGATTCAATGTGGCGTCCGAACGCCCGTGCATAACAACCCCTCCGCGATCATTTATTATTATAAAATCGCCGTGTCTCCATATCCCCGGATATGTGTCAAAATAGGCGGAAAGATATTTTTTGTTATTCGAATCATCCCAAAAAGCTATAGGCATAGACGGAAAAGGGGCTTCGCATACAAGTTCCCCTTCCTGTCCTATAACAGGTTTCCCGTCTTGTCCGAACGCCGAAACCTTCATGCCAAGCCCTCTGCATTGCAACTCGCCCGCATAAACCGGAAACATAGGATTGCCCAACGCAAAGCATCCGTTTAAATCCGAACCGCCGGAAATGGAGGCAAGTTGAACATCTTTCTTAACATTATTATATATATATTCAAAACCTTCTATGGAAAGAGGGGAGCCGGTAGATAAAACTGCTCTTAAAGCCGAAAGATTATATTTTTCTACCGGTTTTGCTCCGGAACTCATAAGAGCGCTTATGTAGCCCGCGCTTGTTCCGAATACGCTTATTTTTTCATCTTCGGCAAGCCTCCATAATGCCTCTGGATCAGGATAAAAAGGATTGCCGTCAAAAAGAACAATAGAAGCGCCTACCGAAAGGGCGCATACAAGCCAATTCCACATCATCCAACCGCATGTGGTAAAATAAAATATCGTATCTTCTCGCTTAAGATCAGTATGCAAAATATGCTCTTTCATCTGATTTATTAAAACCCCGCCTACGCTTTGAACCATACATTTCGGAAGCCCCGTAGTGCCGGAAGAATACATTATATAAAGAGGATCATTAAAATCAACCTGCGTAAATTCTAATTGCAGCCCGCTTTTATTCGATATAAAATCGTCGTACAAAATTGCGTTAGGAACATCTTTTATCTCTGGCGAAGCTTCGGTAAACGGAATTACCACAACCTTTTCTATCGAAGGAAGCTTTTTTACAATATCGGCTATATTCTTTAAGGAATCTATTTTTTTGCCCTTAAAAAAATATCCGTCCGCAACAAATAGAACTTTAGGTTTAATTTGCCCGAACCTGTCCAAAACCCCTTTTATCCCGAAATCAGGAGAACAGGAAGACCATACCGCCCCGATACTTGTAGAGGCAAGCATTGCTATAACCGCCTCCGGAATATTAGGTATAAAGCCGGAAACCCTATCCCCTTTTTTAACGCCCGCCTCTTTCAAAGATAAGGCAAGCCTTGCCGTCTCATTATATAATTTTGAATATGAAATTTTTTTAACCGGTTTATCCTCTCCTTTAAATATTATTGCGGTTTTATCATCCTTATATTTAAGAAGATTCTCGGCAAAATTAAGCTTTGCCCCCGAAAACCATTTTGCAAAAGGCATCTTTGTTTCGTCGTCTATTACTTTATCGGAAGATTCGGAAAAACGTATATCTGCAAACTCCCGCATTGCCTCCCAAAATTCGGAGATATTATTAACTGACCATTCATATAATCCGTCATAATCCGCAAAGTTATAACCGTATTTTTTATTTGCAAACCCCATAAATTTTTTCATATTGGAATTTTCTATCCGTTCCGCAGACGGTTGCCATAATAATTTAGGATTATTTGTCATTTTCGTCTCTCCTTTTTTTAAATTCATAATATTTTATAATCGAGTCGCAAAAATATATATTTGCAAAACGCATAAACAAGTCTTTGCGATATAATTATTTTTTTCAGGTACAAAGCTAAAAAATAAAGACGCCGCAACGCCGCACATTTACAAGTCAAAATTCTATACCGTCCATACAATTAAAAAATTTTTCTCGCCGCTATAGTTGAAATAACAAAAAAACTACTTTTCATCATTTCAAACCAAAAAGAGAAATCCCTTTATTATTACCTTTTAATCCCCTTCCTTCTCATTCTTACGGGATTATTAAATCCGACGAATAATCATCAGGCGTCCTTTTGAGCCTTTTTATCCTGTTCGTTAATTGATTTAAAATAATCGGAAGTCTCTTTTGCAAGAAAATAATAGCCGGAATATCCGAACAGAATTATATTTGCCGCCAAACATAATCCTTCAGAGCCTCTTCCTATTCCCCATAAATGAAATACAAAAAACAGAACATATATAACTATCAAAAGATTAAATAGAATACAAAGTATTCTTGCCCAGTTATACCCCTTAAAAACCAAAAATGTTATCCCTATACCCGCAGCAAATATTTTGCCCGGAATCTCCCCTAAAATAATATACACAGTTAAAAAAAACCAAATCCAACCCGCGACAAGAAAAGCTATTCCATAGCGCGCTCTTTTTGGAAACCTTGTTAAATCCTTTAAAAATGACATATTAAACTCCATAATGTTTTAAAAAGCAGATTTTTCATTTTCGTTATTACAAAAAAAATAGCAAGTATTATTTTAATAAAAAGCCTCTTGACAAACAAAGCGCATTTTTTGTATTCTCAATAAAAAATGAATGATATTTATCTTTTTATAACATAATTATAAATAAAACGCTTTATAATTTATAAAATGAAAGGAGGAGGCGAAAAACATTTTATAATATCGTAAGATCGCCGTTCTTCTTATAAAGGCGGCAGAATTTATTTTATTAAATAAATTAAGGAGGGTATAATGCAGGATACAAAATGGGTCTATATAATGCTTGGCATATATATTGTGTATTGCTTTTACTGGGGATTAAGAGGTTATTTTACCGAAAAAACCTCTTCGGGATATACAATAGCGGGCAGATCAATTCCATTCTTTGCTTTTCTTTTGGCAGCCACCGCCGCCTCTTTTTCGGGCTGGACGTTTATCGGACATCCGGGATTAATATGGCGAGACGGTCTGGCTTATGCTTTTGCATCTTTTTATGTATTAACAATTCCTATTACTGGAACCTTTTTTAATAAAAGGGTCTGGCTTTTAGGTAAAAGATACGGGTTTATTACTCCCGGCGATATGTATGCCTACTATTATAATACCGAAGCGTTAAGATGGCTTGTCGTTCTTACCGCAGTATTATATTCGGTATTTTATTCGGCGGTTCAGTTAGCCGCTGCTGCAGCCTTGTTTAATGTGATTGCAGGCATTCCCACATTATGGGGCGCTATTTTTATGAGCTTTATCGTATGGTTTTATGTCTGCACAGGAGGCCTTAAAGCAAGCACCTGGGTAGGAGTAATTCAGTTTATTTTTCTTGTAGGCGGAATTATTCTGCTCGGTTTTTATGTTCTTATTCAGCCTCAGTTCGGCGGCTGGAGCGGCTTTTCCCAAGCGGTATTGGTTATGGATCCTAAATTCTTAGAGGTTCCGAGAGTTATCAACTTCGGTCTCGGGGGTGCGCAAGGCGAATCTGCATGGACGGGGATTATGATTTTAACCTACATGTTTGCATTAATGGGCATTCAATCTTCTCCGGCTTTTACAATGTGGACATTCGGACTTAAATCTCCCAGACCTCTTGCATGGCAACAGGCTTTTATGTCAACATTTGTAGTAGGCTTCGCCCTTTTCTTCTTCACCGCTTTTCAGGGTTTAGGAGCTAAAATCCTTGAACTCAACGGGGTCGAGGCGTTTCAACTAATTAACAATAAAACGGTTGTTCCGCTTCTAATGAAAGAATTTTTACCTCCCTTTGTTCTCGGAATAGTTTTTATAGGCGCAATTGCGGCTATACATTCTACGGCTGCTCCTTATATAGGAACCGGAGGCTCAATTCTATTAAGAGACGTTTACTGGCGTTATGTTAAAAAACAAAATGCCGGACATAGCGAGCAAATATGGGTTAACAGAATTCTCGCTACGGCTCTTACAATCTTGGCGCTTTACGTCGCTCTTAACGCAACCGCCGCTCTTGTTATACTCGGAGCTTTGGCAACCGCCTTTGGGTTTGTAATGTATGTCCTGCTTCTCGGCGTAATCTGGGGCGTAAAATTTCCTTCAAAAGGAGCAGTTCTCGGCGTGCTTAGCGGTATGATAGCAGTTTTCCTTACATATAAAATCTGGCCGAATCCACTGTCTATGCACTGCGCATTTTGGGGAACGTTTGTAGGGCTTATAGTGGCTTTATTATGCAAAGCTGCTGGCATAAAAGATGAAAAAGAAACAACTGAGCGTCAGGCGGAGGTAAGAAATTATCTTGACGATATTGACGAGCCGACCGAGGCGGGCAAGGCATGGCGTAGAGTTATGAAGGTCGCAACTCCCACATGGTACTTATTTGCAATAGGACCCGCATGTATTTTAGGCAATAACGCATTCTCATTTGCAGGTTTTCCGCCTCTATGGTCTTGGCAGATAGCTTGGTGGATAATCGGCATAGTTATGATGTGGGCTCTCTGTTTTAAAGCGGAAATGGCAACCCTTTCGGAAGCCAGTATTAAACGCGCCGACACGGATACTAACATAGTTATTAAAGAAGCGTAAAATATTAAAGGAGGGAATAAAATGAAAAAAGAAGATATATGCGTAATTGTTCTGGTTCTTTTTTCCATCCTCTGGACAGCTTCATTCGGGTGGGGCTTGTTCGGATAGATAACAAAAGAAACTTTTAAACTTTTATTGATAAATAAAAGAAAATAATCTAATAAAACAGGGCGGTAAAAATACCGCCCTGTTTTGTTTTTAAAGCGCAACCATTAAAAATAAAAAATTATGCCTGATAAAAAAGCAGTTTGTTCTGTCGACGGCTTGCAAAAATTTTAACGGCAGGAATACTAATCGGCAAAATATAAAATCAGACGGATAGATTTAAACAAAGAAAAGGAAAAACTAATAATGAGCCAGCCTTTTAAAGATATAAAATGCCAATGCGGAGCGGTGATAACTACAAATAAAAATAAAAGATGGTGCGAAAAATGCGGAAAGCCGGTATTTTATAATCCAAAAGACCTGGGTAGAGATAAAATAAACACAATCTACATAGTCCTTATGTTATTATCAGGTTTTGGTTTGTTAGCCTATCTTTTTATAGAAATGATAGCGGGACCCATATCAATGTTCAAATAGTCGCCATAAAAAAGCATCCCCTTTTGCTTGATTTTATTTATATTCAAAATACGCGGAAATTTTAACAGCGGCAATACTTAAAATATTTTAAGGCTTAAAAACTAATCGCAACTATCTTATAAAGGATTAACAGATGATGAATACTCAGCGCCTATCCGAACTATTTAAGTTTCTGTCCGAGATTGACAGCGAATCCGGCAATGAAAAAAATATATGCCTCCAAATAAAAAAAATCATGGAATCGCTCGGATGCGAAACCATAATAGACGACGCAGGCAAAAAAGCCGGATCAAACACAGGAAATCTGATAGCAAAATTTAAAGGAAATAAATCAAAAGAGCCTATAATGCTTAACGCTCACATGGACACGGTTAAACCGGGCAAAGGGGTAAAAGCTATTTTAAAAAACGGAGTTTTTACAAGCGACGGAACTACCGTTTTAGGAGCGGACGATAAAAGCGCCATAGCAATACTTATAGAAGCCTTAAGAGTTATAGTTGAAAATAGGCTTGATTGCGGACCCATTGAATTTGTATTTACCATATCCGAAGAAATAGGACTTTTGGGAGCAAAATATCTTAATTACGACCTTATATCTGCAAAATACGGATATTGTCTCGATACAAAAGATATTTATACATTAGTTACTCAAGCTCCAGGATCCAACTTTCTTCAATTTAAAATATACGGCAAAGATGCGCATGCGGGAATTGAGCCGGAAAAAGGAATAAATGCGGTATTAATTGCAAGCAAGGCAATAGCGAATCTTAAACTTGGCAAAATAGACGAAGAAACCACATGCAATATCGGTTTAATCAAAGGCGGAAAAGCGCCTAATATCGTTCCCGCTTATGCCGTAGTTACAGGAGAAGCAAGAAGCCATAGCGAAATAAAATTGCAAAAAATAAGCGATAACATAATTAATACATTTAAAAATACGGTTAATCTTTTTAAAAAAAATCATACCGATAAACTTCCGTATCTTGAAACGATATGCGAAAGAGATTTTTCCGCCGTCAACTGCGACATATCCTGCAAAACCGTTGCGCTTGCCCAAAAAGCCGCAAAAAATCTCGGAAAAAAAATTAAATTAATAGCTACCGGCGGCGGAGCCGACTCTAACATATTCTTTAAAAAAGGCATAATAACCGGAGTATTGGGAACAGGTATGAAAGATGTTCATACATTAAGGGAATCAATATCGGTAGAGGATATGAAAAAAACTACGGAACTAATGCTTGAAACATTGAAAATATCATAAAAAAGTATCACGAAAACGCGACAAAGGAGAAAGCATGATAGAAAGATTGCTTAGTTTCATTTTAACACATATCGCGTTTTCGTGAATTTGTAAGTTAAAGCTTATTTATATTCTAACTTTAACTTGACTGTAGTTTACAAAATTTTTCTCTTCTTTAATAACTCTTTCGGATTTATAAAAAATCTCGAAAGATGAGAATCGCTCATTTTTTCTTCAAACGTAAACGAAAGAATATCCGAAAGATAAAATACAGGAAGCCTTGTCTCAAGCTCGCAACGCGCCTCTAAATTCAATTGGCACATAACGCATGCAGTAACTATACATTCCGCTCCCGCATCTATTGCCCCTTGCATTATCTCTTCAACCTTGTTTTGCACAATATCGGGACGCATCGCCGTCAAATAACTTCCGCAACAACTTGAAGGATGAGCCCAATTTAAATTAACTCCTCCCAAAGAGGATACAACATGCTCCATTATGCCGTAAAAGCCTTTGCCATACCTTAACTCTCTTGAAGCGGCAAGCATACAGCCATAATAAGAAACGCATTTGAGTCCGTTTAAACGTTTAGTTTTACTATTTAATAAGTCCAACTGCCCCATTATCTCAAGCAATTCAAAGACATGAGGAATATAAAGATTTTTCGGATAATCCTTTCCCCATTTTTCTCTATATTCTTTTTGAAGCTTTTCGTCCCGCTCCAAATGGTAATATGCTTTTCTTAATTTCAAATAACAGGAAGGACACGGAACAAATAATAGGCTTTCCGGTTTGCATAAAGAAAAATTACGACTTAAAAGCTTAAATCCCAATTCGGTATCTATACTATGAACCGAAGATGACCCGCAACAGTTCCAATCCTCTAATTCTACCAGATTTATATTAAAGTTTTTGCAAAATTTTTCAATCGATTCGCCGGCATGCTTTTCGGCGCTGGCAAGCGAACATCCTGGAAAATATGAAAACTCGTCTAATTTTATATTATTCATTATGCAAATAACTTTTTGAATTTACGGATATTTTTGACTTTAGAAGGCAGAATATTCAATTTGCGCTTTGCAAGCATTTGTAAACCGATTTTCCCGTCGCTAAACAGGTCTAACGTATGAAGCTTGTAAGATAACATAATGCCTATCTTATATGCGCGTCCATATTTTTTAACGGAATTTAAAAACGATTTATGGAAAGTATAAATATCTTGGGGAATGGTTTTCACATTCTCTTGAATAGCTGTCTCGCGAAGAGCGCTCATTACATATGGCATATCAATTCCCATAGGGCACTCCGCCGCGCATGAATTACATCCGACGCAAAGCCATATTGTAGAGCTTTCAAGTAAAGGCTTTTTTTCTCCAATCTGAATAAAACGTATCGCTTGATTAGGCATAATATCCATTAAATCGGAAAAAGGACAACCTATAGTGCAGGTAAAACACTGCAAGCATGAGCTTACATTTACTTTTGATTTCTTTTTAATCAAAGAGGTAAAAGAAAAATCAGAGTCGGATATCTTTTTTACCGGATATTTGCGCTTCTCTTCAGATTTAATAGATCCTGTCATTTCTCACCTTCCAACCTTATTCTCTCTTGCAATTCCAATTCCGCTTCCATCCATTTAATTTGGCTATATGTATAGAGATTGCAAAACCGATTGTCAAGGAAAATCTATTGAATTTTCTTGTATAAGTGAAAAATAGGTCTTAAAAAGTCCAAAAAACTAAAAAATGACTGCCGCATAACTACGGCAAACATTTAAATTAAGAAAAAATCCCCTCTTTCCAAAAAACTGTAATAACCCTCTTTGTTAAATATTATATGATCAAGAAGCTCTATGCCAAGAGTATTAGCGGCTGTTTTAAGCTTTGCCGTAATCATTATATCATCTTCGCTCGGCGTAAAGTCCCCTATAGGATGATTATGCGCCACTATTATTCCTGACGCCCTATCCATAAGAGGATCTGCAAAAACCTCTCTCGGATGAATATGATTCATGTTAATAAGCCCTACGGCCACGACTCTGCTTGTAATAACCTCGTTTGCTCCGTTTAAAGAGATGCATATAAAACATTCCTGTTTTCTATCCGCATAATGCTTTATAATAGAGAATATATCCGAAGAATAGGAAATCTTAAATCCTTTGGGATGAATTCGTCTTCTTGTAAATTCCAATGCCGCCAGAATAAGAGAGGCTTTAGCCTGCCCGATTCCTTTCACCTTTTGCAAATCTTCATGATCTGATGAATCAAGTATTTTCAACACATGCTTTGAAATGCTTAGCACGTCATAATTTCCGGCTCCGCTGCCTATCAGAATAGCCATAAGCTCAAGATCCGATAAAGCCTGCGCCCCTTTTTTTTGAAGCTTTTCCCGCGGTCTGTCTATCTTGGGAATATTTGCAATACGTTTTTTCATAGTTTTAACATTCCTTTTTTTATAAAATATATTATGTTATAATAATTTTAAAATAATAAAAAACCAACCGAAATATTAAATATAAACGTTTTCCGCCTTTAGTTAAAATAACGGATTTTTTTTACTTGTCATGTGTGCTCAAAAAAAGATAAAAGCCCCATTATTAAAAATATTTAATCGCAAAAAAGGAGCAAAATAATGATGAAAAATTTCAAACCGAATTGTATGCCTCTTTTAATAGGAAGTCTGCCTATAGACGATCATAAAAAAGCTTCCGAAATAATATTCGATTATACTCCCAAAATACCCCTATGGGCGCAGCTTCCTGCGTATCAAAAAGAGGGGATGATAGAACAATTTTTGCCCGGAATGCCCTCTGTTGCACATAAAGACAAAAAAACCTTTATAAATATAAAAGCTTCCAATTTTGAACAGGAAATATTAAAATTTTACGAAGATTATATAGAATCCGAAGATAAGCCGATAGATTCCTTTATCGCCAGATTTAGATTAACCGAAAAGGAGGCAAAAGGTTTTTTTATATTAATGGAAAAAATAAAAAAACTCTCGGACAAACCTTATGCCGTAAAAGGACAAATAACAGGACCCGTAACATTCGGCATAGGAGTTAAAGATCAGGATAATAAAAGCATATTTTACGACGACAGGCTAAAAGATATAGCCATAAAACTTATAGCGCAAAAAGCAAAATGGCAGTCCGGCATGCTTGCCAAACTCGGATTACCGACTATCATCTTTTTAGACGAACCGGCTTTAGCGGGCTTTGGCTCATCCTCTTTTTTAACGGTATCGCGCAAAGAAGGCATGGAAGCTTTAACCGAGGTAATAGACGCAATACATACCCAAAAGGCTTTTGCCGGAATACATATATGCGCAAATTCGGACTGGTCTCTCGCTTTGGAAACTCCGGCGGATATTATAAGTTTTGACGCATACTCCTTTTTTGACAAATTCATACTTTATCCGAGTCATATTAAAAAATTCATTCAAAAAGGGGGCGCTTTGGCATGGGGAATTATACCTACCGCCAATATCGAAGATATAGAAAGGGAGACTTCGGAGGCGATTGCCGCAGCATTTAAAGATAAAATTACGCAAATAGAAAAAATAGGGATAGCAAAAAATATTATGCTTGCTCAATCTTACATTACCCCAAGTTGCGGAACCGGAAACATGAGCTTAAAACATGCAAAAAAGGTTTTAAGAATGACAAAAGAGGTGTCCGAGATTGTAAAAAATGGAATGTGAAAAACCCCGGCGCGCAGGCTAACCGGGGTCGCGTAAGCATAATGCTTGCGGGATGATTAACATTAATAACCTTTTGGAAATTCAGAGTTGTTCGGTTTATCCGAAGCTAATAAATTTATAGGAACGTTTTTATAATCGTCGGCTTGTTGCCGTTTAAGCGGTTTCATCATGTTATGGTAAAGGTAGCTGAATTTTTCTTCTACATTATCCGATGTTACCGTTTTAAAAAGGTTATCTGGAAATTCTTTTAAAGATAATATTTTTTCAAAAAATTTGCGCATAGTTCCGCTGTTGCTTAACGCGTAAAAAATTTCTCTTAATTTTATCGGCTTCAAAATTAATTTTTTAACGCCGTTTTTAACGGGATATATTAATGTTTTAATATCTATATCGGTATCTTCCAAATCTTTAAGCTTTAAAAGCGCTTTTTCCGGCGAACATTTTGTTAAGGCGGTTATAACGGCTGAAGATAGAAACGGTTTTTCGGATATATTAATATTTTCCCAGTAACTGTCGGAAACTTGGTCGTTAAGAGAGGCAAAAGCGTTTGCCGCATATGTTCTTATCGCTGTCGAAAGTTCCGAAGCGTTTATTATATTATCGGCAAGCCGCTGACTCATAGGAATACCCAATATTGAATGTAATGTTAAAAGATTATTGATATATTTTTCGGTATTAGGTTCGCCTATTTTTCTTAAATAAGCTTTAAGGAGGTATTCTATTTGTTCGTTTATTAACTTACGAGTATTTTTATCAAGTTTTTTCAGATAAACGGAAGCGGATATAAGAACATCTTCACCCCGATTAAACGGAAAAATATCAAAGGAAACAGAATTTTTTTTTATAATATCCTTAACCAACTCTCTTATTTCTTTTTGGTTAAGAGTATCGATAAATTCGGAAATATCTTTTCCTTTTATAAATTTTTTCACATAAGAGCGTTTCATTTCAACTCCTTTATTTTCAATAAACAATCTATAGTTAAAGGTTTACAAACCGCTTCAGGTTTTTGTTCGGGTTTATAACCTATCTTATTTTTAAAGGCTTTATGAGGCATCGTCAACCCGTAATCTTTAAATTCTTCAGGCGGGGGACAAAAAAACTTGTTGTCTCCGGCATCCGCTATGGTAGGTCTGTATAATATCAAGTTGTCCTGTTTTTCAAATATAAGCAGCAGCAAAACAATATCCTCGTCATCATATTCTTCCATTCCAAGACTTGCCAACACTTCGTAAGGATCGTTATTTTTTAAAAAGTAAAACGGCTCGCCAGATTTCTTGTGTTTATTCCATGTAACCCAAGTGGAATAACGGGATATATCTATTTTTTGCCGGAACATTTTTAGTTCGGACATAATTTCCTCAAGTTTATTCTCAATCAGTTTTTCTACAAATTCCTTTGCGTTATCTTCGTTTACAAAATACAAACTATTTGCTTCAAATATCTGGGTTATAAACCTCTCTTTTTCTACGGCTCTTCCTATTTTTTCGGGAGAGGCGTTTTTTATTTCGCCCCCTTTTCTTATATGTCTGTCGTAACCTTCTTTTATATAAGCTGTTTCAAGTTCTTGAATGTCGCCGGAATAATTATTTAATATTACTTTTAATATCTCGCTCATATTTTCGGAAGGCAGAAAATGCTCTAAATATATATTATCCGGTATGTTGCTATTCTCTTTTTTCCATTCCGCAAGTTTATTATTTATCTTTTCCTTCTCTTTTGCGGGCATCCGATAATCTTTAAGCGCTTTTTTAAAGGAGTTCATTATGATTTTACCCCTTTTTTAGCTTCGTCCCATCTGTATTGCTCCAAGCGTTTAAACTGTTCTACGCTTACGTCTAACGCTTTTATTGTTCTAATATCTTTCAGCCTTTTGCCGGAGCATAAAGCAAGTTTTTTATCCTTTTCAAAATAAAGATTGAAAAATTTTAACGGAAAATCTTTTCCCATCTCTTTGGCAATATCTAATTCCCGCATAAAAAAAAGACTGTGCGTGGCTACTATTATTTGAACCCCGTATTCAGAAAGTTTTATTAAAATATCCGCCGCAAGCTTTAAAAGTTCCGGGTTTAGATTAGATTCCGGCTCGTCCCAAAAAATAGTTGTATTGGGGGTTATGCTTCCGTTTTTAATAAGATAAATTAAGGTTAGAATTTTACGGACTCCTTCCGCTTCAAGCCATATGGGAATATCATCTTTTCCGCAGGTTACGTTCAATCCGTCTTCATTCTCGAATAATCTGCCTAACTCATATTTTTCTGTAATCTTATCTGTTTCAAAGCATATAATAGGTTTTGTTTTTAAGGGAGGCTCTTTAAGCAGCGAGATAATATCCTTATAAGTCGAATCAAGTTCCAGCTTATTCGCTAATTCAAGAAATACTCTATAAAAAGAGAGCGTTTCTTTAGGAGGGATAAATACAAAATTGCAATTATCCTTTAAAAAGCATTTATTACGGGAGGGATAATTTATACTCGGTTCGCCGGCTATCGGTTGTCCCGCAAAAGGTATTTTATATTCTATCTCGCTTATATTATCTTCAAGATTAAATTCGGCTTTCAATATAATGTCTCCGTCTCCGCTAAAACTTAAAAGTTTATCCAAAGATTGAAGCGCAAATATATTTTTTAACGTCTCCTCCCCTTTTATGGCGGACATATCCTGCCCCGCGACTTTACAAAAAAAATAGCCCGCTTTTAAAAGATGAGATTTACCCGTTTTATTTTTTCCTAAAATAAGATTTATTCCTTTGGAAAATTCAAGTTTATGATCTTTTAACGCCGTAAAATTACGAAATGCAACAGAGCGTAAATATATGTTTTTTTTCCATCCGTATATTTTGGCAAGGTTATAAAAATTTTTCGGAATCTCTTTTTTATAAAGCTTTCCGGTTTCTAATTCTTTTATTATGTTAAAAATATAAGAATTTTTCAGGTTAACGCTTATTACAAACGGATAAAGATATTTGTTTATAAAATCAAAGCCTATTTCCTTATCCGCGGATAAGGATGGCAAAATTTTATTTAAAATTTTCGTAAAGTTTTTTATAGCGGGCTTCTCTTCAATATCCGTTCCGAATTCTATAAAAAGATCATCCGCAAGATTTTGAATCAAGGCTTTTAAAAGTTTTTTATGTTCCCTTTTTTCTATATTCATTTTTTTCCCTTTATTTAAAAAAACAAATCCGGCATCTACAACATTTCGCACCATCCGGCTATTTTATTATAAGCCCGTCCCGCTTTTATAATATATTCCGCCCCTTTTTCCATTGCGGATATTGCCTTTCCGATTCTTGCAGTTTTATCAGATAATTTTTTAATAAAATTTCCAAGTCGGCTCATTGCCGCGGAATCTTTTGCTTTAACATTATCCTGTTCCGCTTTTATTTGCGCCGCCGCCTTTTTTACGATCGCTATTTCCCGCAAAAATTTATCCGAATCATTTTTATCTTCAAAATATTTATCCGACCCTGCGGATAACGCATCTAAAATATTATTAATATCTGATACCGCTTCGTTTTTTACCTGTATATTTATATTGATATTTATATCATTTTTTACGGTATTTTCTATATGAGGGTTTACCTCGTTATTAATATGAATATTTATATTTTTTTCTCTTCTTGATTTCTCTTCTCTTTTTTCGTAAGGCTCAAAACCGTTTAACAGTTTATTAAGATTGAATTTTTTTTGGAGTTTTCCGCATATATATTCGGTTGCGCCCATTCTTTCCAAACCTATAAGATTATCATAGCCTTCGTATATTTCCGGTTTTTTTGAAATAAGAATTTGTTCCGTAAATTCAAAACTTTCCGAAAATCTATCAAATATATTACGAAACTGATCCCTTATTATCGTAAAATAATCTCTTCTCGCCTCTCCTATTACAAATATATCTATTGCCTTTTTTCTATTATCCGCAATCGCCAAGCCTTTTGCATTGTAACGTCTTTTATTTTCAAGCGCCGCGCCGTTTCTCCATCTGCATTTATCATCCTTCATGTTTATATTATTATCTTTTGCCATTCTCACTATAAATTCCGGCATAATGGAAGTCGGGAAAAAAGGGAAAGAGAATCTAAAGACCAACCCTTTCTCATATTCGGATATATCAAGATTATCCGGCGTATCCTTATCAAGCAGATCCGGTATAATAAAATTTTTATTATCTATTCTGTAGGCAAGTTTAAACTCCTCCATAAGCTTCATTATAAAATCGTGCTGTTGTTCCGGGTATTTTTTTTTAAGCTCTTTTTCCTTAAATATCTCCTTAAGAAGCTCTATATTAAAAACCCCTTTTAATTCCCCTAATTTTTTAGAGGTAATAATTTTATATACTCCGGTTGTAATCCATTCTGGGTTTAATATATGGGTTCCAAAGCTTTTAAGATTTTCAAAATATAAGGAGGTTCCGAGCGAATGTAGCGCCTTTATAAGATTATCCTGCTCCTTATCCTCTTTTATTCCGTTTTGCGCGCATATATCCTTAAATTTTTCGTAATGAATAAAATCGGATTTTATTCCGTCTATACTCTTTTTTACCGCAAACCATGATTTGGGGAAACCTTGCTCCCATCCTTTTGATTCTATTATTACCTTTTTTAAATCTTCAATAAATCTTTTAAGTTCGTTTCTTTTAAGCTCTGGCTCTTCGCAGGACACCTTATAAAAACCTTTTATATTAGGATAGTTTCTTGTTAAACTGTTACGTTCCAAATCGTATAAGTTTTGATCCTGCTTATTCATTACTACAAGCGCGTAAGAATTATTTCCGAATATCTTTACATGCTCCAACCAGTAATTCGGATACTCCTCTTTTCTGCCGTCTGCCACAATTACGTAAACGGATCGTTCCGAAAGAAAAAATTTATGGGTGGAATGCATTATAGCCTGCCCCCCAAAGTCCCAAAAATGAGCCTTTATTTTTTCCCCTTTATTTGTATTCGCTTCAAATATATCTATATCCACCCCGTAAGTAGGGTCTATCTTATTAGGAAGTTTTGCCTTTATATTAAAGATTTTTTTTATCAAAGAGGTTTTGCCGGCTCCTCCGTCTCCTATAAATATAACCTTTATCTCCTTTAATCTTTCCGCTCCCTGTTTTTGTAAGGATATAAGATACTCGGTAGCGGCTTTGCCTCCTTGTTCAAGAATCCCTTTCGGAATATCTGTTCGCTGTTTTAAGGCGGCAAGATCAGGTTTTTTTCCAGAAAGTTTATCCGTATAAACCTTATGCCAAAAATCCATGCCTATATTT
The DNA here is from genome assembly GCA_029939135.1 of Desulfobacterales bacterium. Classification (GTDB taxonomy): domain Bacteria; phylum Desulfobacterota; class Desulfobacteria; order Desulfobacterales; family JAFDMD01; genus JAFDMD01. The sequence goes on along the minus strand of JAOZTP010000009.1, from coordinate 84 downwards.
GATAAGGCTTTTTTAAAATTATTTAAAATTTTATTCCAATTATCAGGCGCATGATTCCATAAAGGCTTGTTTAAAAACTCAACT
>JAOZTP010000008.1:20418-26666 GCA_029939135.1 Desulfobacterales bacterium | reverse complement strand
ACTGTATCAATGCCTTAAACATAGAAACAATACCGGCTTTTCTTGAAGAATGGAAAAGTAAGGGGCTTATAGGGATAGTTTTTACGGTTTATACCAGCATTAAGGAAAAATACCCGGAATTAACCCTTACGGACGAGGATAGGAAAAGAATAGCCTCCTTATTAAAGGGTATGAAGAAAAAATACGGCAAATTGATTTATAATTCCGAATTGATGATAGACTTAATCCGCCCCGCTTATTCTAAAAATATGGGGGATAACTGCCCTATGAATATATTGAATAAGAAAAGGGAGAATGTTTTATCTTTGCATTTATGCAATAACGGAGAAATAAGAATACCATGCGCTTTGGGCATAGCATGCTCTTTGGGCAAAGGCGTTTCTCATTACGATTGCAGAAGCGTTACAAAACTTGCTCTTTACGCGGGAAAGGTTCTTAAGGATAAGGAATCGTTTTACGCTTTGGTTAGAATGTATTTATCAAGCTATTATTATAAAAATAATAGAATTAGGAAAACATTAAAGATGGGAGATAATTATGAAAAACTTAATTAAAAATTTTATGCCTACGCCAAAAGATTATAAAAGCTATATGCGGGAATATGAGGAGATTTACTGCAAAAGGCTTCAGATTACGATATTTATAATATCTTTATTGTCATTTTTGGGGTATTCGCTTGCTTACTTTTCATACAAAGAGCATTTTGCAAACCTTTCTATGATTCTTATAGTCTGGCAGATTTTAATAATGCCTCTTTTATTAATCTCATATCATGAAACAATATTTTTAAAATATCGTATAATAATAAAATATATTTTAATAGCGTTAAGTATCTTTGCGCTTTGTGCAATGGCATACATAACTGGCGGATCGGCTTCCCCTTATTATGCGGGGGTTGTTTTGGTAGTTATCGGAGTTCCACAAATAACTCCTTATACTTTAAAAGATATTGCTATAGAGTTTCCTATTATTTTTTTATGTTATATAACAATGGCGTTGCTCCCAAATAACATCCCGTTTGATTCGGAAATGTTTTTTAATAATATTTACTTTATGCTTTTATTTTCAACTGTAGGCATTATCGCCTCTTATCAGACTACCAAAAACAGAATTACCGAATTTAATCAAAGATACGATTTAAAGGAGGCAAATAGGATAAAAAAAGAGAAATGTAAGCGGCTTCAAGAGGCGTTGGATCAGATAAAAAGCATGCAGATTAAACTTTTGCGGGAGGAAAAGCTAAAAAGTATGGGAATAGTAACCGCAAGCATAATTCATGAAATAAACAGCCCTTTAAATTATATGGGTTTTTATGTTAATAAGTTGATCAAAGAGCTTGAGGACCAGCCGGAATTAAAACGAAAAATAGAAGGCGTTCGCGAAGGGGTTGATCGGATAGAAAGGGTAGGCTCGGATTTGAGAAGTTTTGCTTCCGGCGGCGATAGACCTATAGAAATGTTTTTGTTAAACGAAGTTATAAGAAGCGCTTTGACTTACTCGTCGCATAAAACCATGAGGATTAAAATAAAAGCTGAAATTAAAGATAATATTTATGCCGTAGGGTATCCCGGAGAGATTTTGCAGTTGTTTTTAAATCTTATTATAAATGCGGCGGACGCTTTAAATTCAACGGATAAAGAGGAGAAAACAATAGAGATAACCTATAGCGAACAGAATAAAAGAATATTGATAAAGGTTAGGGATAACGGACCCGGAATAAAAGAGGATAAAATAAAGAATCTTTTTACTCCGTTTTACACAACCAAAACATCTAAAAAGGGAATGGGGCTTGGACTCAGCATAAGCGCAAATATTGTAAAACATCATGGAAGCGAATTAAAGGTTGAAAGTAAAGCGGGAGAATTTACGGAGTTTAGCTTTGATTTGCTTACGAGTAAAAAGGAGTTGGAAAAATACCAAGAGGCGAATTGAAGGAGGAGAGGTGGAAAGGAAGATAGGCGGCTATAAAAAAAGAGGAATAATCAGCAGGCTTATTAAAATGGAGGCTACAATAAAAAAAATCATAGCAATCATAATCCATAAGATAAGTCCGAGTATTGCATAGCCTATTGTGCTGTTTGTAGCCCCTTTAATCGCATTTCCGGCTATTATTAAAGAGTATATATGTAAGGGCAGGGCAAGAATAGGCGCATAAAGGAAACCGGTAATGGCAATGATTGCAGGCGCTATATCTATAAGGGAAGCCGCAGCCAAAACATTAAATAAACTGCCTTCGCCGTTCCAATATCCTTTTCTTTTTAACCAGAATTCCATAAACTTAACCCCGAAATAGAAAACAAACCAGATTGGTCCAAAGCCTATAAGCATTTTTACCAAAGGGTTGTAAATATCCGTAGAGGGCTCTGCAAGTCCTGCAAGCGCTCCGATTATAGTAATGAGTATAATGCTATATTGAACCGGAAAATTGAATTCTTCCATAGGAACTTTGCGCAATAACAAAAGATTAAAAGCTGTTTTAGTCTTTCTTTTTTTTTCATTGGTCAATAACTCCGCAATTAATTCAAACATAATACCTAAAATTTAAAAAGTTTTTCAATCAACCGAACAAATTGTTCTTTAAATATAAATCCAGATAATATAGAACACGGCATACTAATAATCCAATAATAAAAATAATAACAAAAGTTTTTCCAACCTGTTAAATTGTGGGCTTTGGTATTAAACTCAAAACTCAAAACCAATGCCATAATAAAATGAAATATAAAAAGGCAACTAAAAGTTATTGCAGCCTGCCCTAAATACAAACGCCATTCTTTAAAAACGCTCATTAAGAATATTGATAAAATTATTCCGGCTATCCATAATATTAAAACATATTTTAACTGCATATTTGTTCACTTATAAGGTTAGAGCTACAATAAGATATTATTGTAGCTCTAACAGATATTATTAGTTTATTACCATCTACTCCATCTACCGCCTGCATATGAACCGCCTCCACTAACACCCCACGTAGCTAATGTTCGCCCTACACTTAAAGGACCGCCAATAAATCCGGTTGCAGCTCCAATACTTGTTGCAGTAGTAAATCCTCGCCAACTCCATGCCGATCTGCTTCCATAAGCATAGCTTGTATATCCTATAGCTCCGGCAAAGCCTCCTGCAACTGCGCCATAAACTCCCCATTCGCCTTGTATTTTCTCTAACTCGCTATCGGTCATCGAGGTTGCGTCGGTTATTCCGAGTTGCGTAAGCGCTACTAACTCGGCTTTTCTATTATTATTTTGAGTTGATGCTGCAAATGCGCCGGTTGTCGCCATCATACAAAAGATTACCGCAATTGCAATGGTTTTAAATAGATTTGTTTTTGTAAAGTTCATTTTTTAATTCCTTTTTATAAATTTTATTAATTTGTTATGTTTCTTAATCATTTATAAAACTTATTATGTCATTTTTATATCGCCTCCTTTATATAGTATTTATTAAAAACCGATTATTTTAACAGTTTCAAGTTCCGGTCTTAAAAAAATATCTTCCGCTATCGATAGATTGTGTTTTTTCGGTTTGTAATTTTTTTTATAAAGAACTAAAGCAAGTTTGCCTTTCCATTCTTTAATGAATCTGTCCGCAGATATTCTTATGTTGCCTCTTCTTGGATCAGCCAAAAAGAATCTATCCTCTTTTACCCCTTTTAATATTGCAAAATGTTGATAGTCTTCGGTTTTAAGATATATTAAGGCGGGGCAGGAAAGTTTTAATAAAGAGGAGTTTTTTAATCGGACTCCGAACGCTTTATATCCTTTTCTTTCGGCAGCCTGTTTTAGATCGAATAGGGATAAGCCGTCTTTTTTTCTGTTTTCAATTAATTCTTTCGGGATATGTTTAAGTATATCGTCTAATAATTCGGCTTCGGATATGGGATCGTTAAAATAGTAGGTTAAAAGGGTAGCCAAAGCGCCGGCGCCGCAAGAGTAATCGAAACTTTGCATGACAATATTTGCCTCTTTTAACTCTTTAAAGTTTTTAAATGCGGGAGGCGGAGCGGTATTTGCGCAGCCGAATGTTAAAAGGGATAATATTATAATGAGCAACGGTCTTAAATATTTTTTTTTCATCTGTTTATATTCGATTTGAAAAGTAAAAATGTATAATAATCCCTTGTCTTGTTAAAACTTTTTGCCAAAGGTTATTCCTATTATAGTATCTGGCGCGTCATCATTTAAGCCGAAATCAATAGACGGCTCTATTGTAAAGTTTTTATTTACTATGTAGGTAAAGCCTGCCTGTAAAATCATAGGTTCGGAAGAATCGGCTATATTTTTTGAATTTACTTGCAGGTTGTCCCGATAATTTCCTATGAATCGGCAACTTAAAGTTAATTTGTCGTTAAAGGCAAGCCCGGCTCCAAAATTATATCCTATGCTCCAGCCGGGTTTATAATTAATATTGTCAAAATTTTTATCAAAATAGTAGGCGTAAGATAAACCCGCAAAGATTATTGCCGGATCAGCCGCTTTTATTGCGGTTATTCCGCCAGAAATTCCCCAATGTCCTATTACGCCTATTCCAACTTCGTTAATATCGTAAGGGTTTTGACCGGTAGGGATGTTAAGGCTTATTGCGCCTATGATGTCCGGGATTGATTTTGTTTCGGGGTATATTAAAAATTTTGTTCCTAGATTAATATCGCCTATTTGAGTATTGCTGTTTGTTATATCCGTATCGGTTCTTAAAATTGTTTCCGCATAACCAAAAGGAATGTTTAAAACGGCTTCGATTTTTTCAAATAAACCGATTTTAAATGAGGTTTCCATAATAAGTTCTCGGCTTATTTCTTTTGCAAAGAATATATTTGTTTGGTTTCTTTTATATTTTAAGGAGAGATCAACCGATTTTTCCCCTTTTTTTAATAATACCGCAGAGTCCCGCAAAAATAGTTTATGATAATTCTCCTCTTGTTCTCCTACTGTGGCGTTATTGTCCGCAAAAACTGTGTTTGTAATGCCGCAAAAAGATATAATCGCAAAAACAATTAAACATTTTTTGATAATTTTCATAAAGCGTCATCTCCTTTTTTTATTTTTAGCGAATTAAAATAAAGTATAGTGGCGTTAATGTTAATAAAATAGAAATTTATAGAAAAGGTTTGACTTCTATTTCTCTTTTTATTATCAATTATAAGCCGTTTGAATGTTCGGGCTATTAAGCGAGAGGATTTAAACGGTTATTCTTAATATTCAAGTTGCTATTCTTAATGTTCAAATTGCCGTTCTTAACGTTCAAGTTGCCATTCTTAATGTTCAAGTTGCCATTCTTAATGTTCAAGTTGCTATTCTTAATGTTCAAGTTGCTATTCTTAATGTTCAAGTTGCCGTTCTTAACGTTCAAGTTGCTATTCTTAATGTTCAAGTTGCCAATTTGAAGGTTCGGAATTTTAAAATGAGCGTTTGGATTGACGGCGCTATGATTAAAACGGTCTGAAGTAGGATTGTTTTAATGTTTAATGTAAACCGTATTGTTGAAAGAAAGGAAAAGATTATGAAATTTCCGGTAAAAGAGGCTGAAGTAATGTTGCTTGCAGAGAAGATGGCGACGGGTTTTGCTACAAATACAACGTTTTTTGCGGCTCCGCCAGTTCCTGTTGAGGATTTTAAGGGGGCTCTTACTAATTGCACGCTTTCTATTAATAATGTTGTAGCGGCGCGCGCGATTTATGATAAAGCGGTTGTAAGTAAGAAGTTGGATTATGATAAGCTTATCGATATTATGAAGAAGGAGCTTCGATATGCAGAGAATACGGCGACAGGAGACGAGGCTATGCTTGCGGCAATAGGCTGGAGCAAGAAGAGAACGGCGACTCCGAGCTCTATGCCGGGCGCTTGTTACGACCTTAATATAGAGGACGAGGGGCAGGGATGGATTTCTTTATCTTGGAAAAAGTCTGATCAAGGCGGGAAGCCTTCCGCTTATACTGTAGAAAGAAGGGTTAAAGGCGGAGATTGGGAAGAGATTGCAAGTATTACAGAAAAGAAGAAAGACCTTGTAGCTCAACCGCAGGGCATGCTTCTTTATTATAGGGTGATAGGATTTAATAAGGCGGGAAGGAGCGCTCCAAGCAATACAGTAGATGCAACTTTGTAGGAGGATGGGAAGATGGCGGTTGTAATTAGGGGGTGAAGGGAAGTATTTTTTTATTGAAAGCGTATATGAAAAGAGGGGCGGGGATTTTATCCCCGCCTTTTTTTGTTTTTCGGCATTTATTTAAAAGTAGGATTTTACTCCAAAGC
>JAOZTP010000008.1:0-20318 GCA_029939135.1 Desulfobacterales bacterium | reverse complement strand
TGCTTGAATTTTCCTCTTCAAAGATTGTGGTAATGTTTAAAATGCCGGAGTTGTTGATAATGGCTAACGGGTCCTGGGAGTGGGGGACGCGGTAGCGCCACCCATCTATTCGAACTTGTTCATTGTTATGGAATTTTATGCCCGCATTATAGCTAATTATGGTAAAATTTCCTTCGTTTGTAAAGTATAATGGTCTATCCTCTACAACGATGCCAGAGTTGTAGAGGCGAGTACAGGATTGTGGGACGGGCTGGTCAAGATACGGGGGGACGTACGAGTCCTCGTAACATCGCTCGTGAGGTTCACTGGGTATTTTGTATAGATACGCATCTTCATACCAAAATTGCGTGTTCCTACCACTAGGGTTTGTATCTTCGCCATAGCGCTGCCTCCAGTATTCAGCGGGCGCCGTAACTGTTGTTATGTTAAAATTACCTTCCGCCGTATTATGAATTGTAACGGGTTGGACAGCTCCATATGCGCGGTATTCTGGTTCCGCATAATTATTCCAGTCAAAGCCTATATGCAAAAATATGCCTGCATAAGCGTTTGAGATTGTAAAATCTCCGCTATTGGTAAGATCAAGGGATATATTGCTGATTTCTATCCCCAACCCCGCTATGTCTTGCTCCTGTTCAAGTCTTTTATCTTGGCAGTTGGACCAGCTATCATAGTCCTGCCCGTAATAATGACTATTTTCGCAGATGCCGTCATCATTTAGATTTATGTAGCCTGTATTATTTATTGTCAAAAAGCCTGGTTGGTTTCCGAATATTAGGGGAGTGGAAGGGTCTAGAGGGAAGAGAGTCTCGTTATAGGGACCGTATGACGACTTGTCATAGCGGCTTGATCGCATTAATATTATTTCGCCTTCATTTTCAATGGTTGTGTTGTTCTCTTGGATAAAGAAGGCGTAGCCTGATGTGTTAGACTCAATTCTTCCTTTATTGGCAATTGTTACGAGATCATGCTTGTGAGGCGGCAGGATAAAGTCTGTGTGAAAGAGGAGGAGCTCTTCGTAAGCGAGCTGGGTCGTGAAAAGCGAGTAGTCTTGCGAGCCTCCGTCCATTTTTATTATGTTTCCTTCATTTAAAAAAGTGGAACCGGTTTTCATATAAAATATGCTCTCAACATCGTTATAACTGTGGTCATTGTCAGTATGGTACGCCGGCGGCATATCAATTATGATTTCGCCTGTTGTGGCGTTATGATAGGTCGAATCTTGAGAGATAAATAAGGGCGTATAAGAAGGCTCTCCGGTACTGTTTATAAAAGAGGTCATGTCTTCTTCTTCGCAACTGGAGAATATTAGGGTTGTGTTGTTTTCGCGATGCGTAGGATCGGCGGCAAAAAGATTTTGTATAAAAAGGATTAGTATAATCAATATGTATAATGTTATTTGTTTTTTCATAGCGTTCTGTTTACTTTACCCGCCTTTTTTTGTTTTTCGGCATTTATTTAAAAGTAGGATTTTACTCCAAAGCCTAGTTGATGGGAAAGGGCGTTTTTTCTTATCGATATGTCGTAGTTGAAGTATATTTGAAAGTTTTTTGGGGTGTAGGCTCGAAGTCCAAATCCTATTGTATAGTTGTTTGTTCCGGAATCGTAGCCGGAAGCGGTAACTGATTGTAGGTTTTCGGGCATAGATAGGAGGCGAGCGCTTACATTGTTTATAGTTTCTTCAAAGTTGTGTTCGAACATGAAGGAGAGGTAGGGTTGTAGTATCCAATCTTTATGCTTAAGGCTTTTTCCTATGGTAAAGCCTACGCCTGCAATAAGAGAGTTGTATTCTGCTTCGGCTAATTCGAGGTTTGCTATGGAGCCTGTTTCAACAAATGGGTCTTGATTGTAATCGGAGTATTGAAGGTTTATAACGGGCGAGATTATGAGGTTGTTTTTAAAAGGTATTTTATATCCCGCTTCTACGTATGCGCCGTATTCTGCGGCTTGCCAGTCCGATTTTGCCGGTTTTAACAAATCGTCTATTATAATTCGTCTGTTTATGTCGTAATTGTGATTGGAATAGGTTAATATTGCGTCTATGTAGTATTTGTCTGCGGCGTAGCTTCCGTAAGCGCTTAAGTTGTAGGTTGTTATGTCTCCTTGAGCAAAGCTGTTTTCATATTGAATTTCGGTATTGGCGTAGCCGCCGCTTATTCCGAGAAGCAGTTTGCCGATAAGGTAGTCTTTTCCTATGCTTATTCCGAGTCCGTTTGTATCGAAGCCTATATGTTGACTATCGGCGTCCTGTTTGGTTTTGTCATATGTTTGTCGTATCCATAAGGAGTTCGGAGCTTGGCTTGGATTGTTAAGGTTTAATGTTTGAAAGTAATCGGAGGCGAGTTCCGCAAGGTTGTTTCTATGCTGTTTAAAGGCGTGATAATAGGCGAATCTTTCGGATATGTTTTTAAGATGTAAAGCGTTGTTTACTCTTGCCCCCGCAACTGCGGAAGCTATTGTTTCGGGCGATAAGGATTGGAGAGCTTGGCATACTTTTTTACTCTCTTTTAAGGAATATATTTTGGCAATGAGTTGGTTTGTAGAATTTGTATTTATTCCTTTTTCTAATTTGTTTATTAACGAGGCTATGTTTTCGGACGGGTTTGTAGCGGCGCAAAGGCTTAAAAGATTAACATCTTTTACGGTTAAAGTGATGCGGTCAAGATAGTAAGCGAGCAGAAAGTCGTCGTTTTGGAGGTTGGGAGCGTCGATGTTATATGAAGCGAATTCTTGATTAAGGCTTTTGGCTGTTAATATTGTTTTTTCCCATTTATGGTCTGCGTTTATATCCTGTTCTTGTAGTTGTATGGTTATGTCTGCGTTTTTTATGTTTGCCTGATCCGAAAAGTGAAGGCTTCCGGCGTTGGTTTCGTTTATATCTAATATAACGGAGCCGTTTATATTCGGGTTTCCGGTTATGTAAAGGGGAGCGTTGACTTTTAAGTAGCCGTTTAGGTTAAGCTCGCCTTGTATTAGGTTGATGTTTTGAGCGCCGGTTATGTTTCCGCTAAGATTCCATGTGCCGGAATCGTATTTATTGATGTTTTCAAAGCTTTTGATGTCTTGGTCGAATATATTATCTATTCTATCGTTTCCAAGATTAAATGTATCTATGCCCTTTGCTCCGTCTATGCCTTTGTTGAGGTTGAGGACGCCGGTATTTGTAAAGATGTCGTCGTTTATGGATAAAAGAATGCTTGAATTTTCCTCTTCAAAGATTGTGGTAATGTTTAAAATGCCGGAGTTGTTAATGTAGGCTGTATGTCTGTAAGGGAACAACTTGTTTATTGTAGAGTGATTAAATTTTATGCCCGCATTATAGCTAGTTATGGTAAAATTTCCTTCGTTTATAAGATTAAATTCGCTGTAGTTAATAAAGATGCCGGAGTTGTAGAGGCGGTTGTGGGATAGGAAAGGCTCTTCTCTATAGAGTGATTCATATAAGTTATCGTCGAAAAGTTTTTCAAGATGTGTGCCGCCGCCGTCTATAGTGGTAATCTCATATTGGGGATTTAGGTGTAAATCGGCAAACTTAATCATATCCTCTGTAGAGACAGTTAAGGTTTCGATGTTAAAATTAGCTCCCGCTTTATTCTTAATCGTTAAACAGGTTATGTCTTCGATGTCGGTGAACCTCTTTGGGGTAAAGGCATAAATGCCGGCGTAAACGTCGTTTATTATAATATCTTTTTCATTTATAATATTCATTGTATGTGTGTTCTTAACGTATATTCCTATTGGTTGCGTTGCGTAGCCCATCTCCTTTTTATTGGTAAGGGATTCTTCGAGATCGCCGGTCTTCCAACTGTTATCATCATTTATCCCTATGTAGCCTGTATTGTGCAAGAGAGCTGTGGTGTTATACCCCGACCCGAGAAAACCGAACGTTCGCTTCGGGTAATACAACTGGGGATATGTCTGATAATAGTCGCTATATCGCATAGAGCTTCTATGTATTATTTCGCCTCTGTTTATTACCTTTATTGTTGTTTCGTGATTGAAGGCTCTGTGGAATGCAGCATCGATTAACATGGCTGACGTATTACTCTCTATCTTGCCGGATTCTGTATTCTCAAATATAATGTCGACGTTCGAATGAAGCCTATAAAGATCGAATAACCTTGCGCTCGCTCCGCTTTCGTCCATTTTAGTAATGTTTCCTTCATTTATAAAAGATTTGCCGGACATAAAAAAAGTATATGGATCATAGAGTTCCATGGACGTCCGATCGGAAGACCACACCGCCATCGGCTGAAATATCATAGATCCCGTTTCGGTATTGAGAAAGGTATGACAGTAGGGATTATCACGACAGAACATCCCGGGATGGTCGAATATCTTGGTCTCGTTATTTACGTAATCTATCGCATATAACGGTTGGACGGCAAAAAGTTCCAATATAAAAAGGATAAGTATAACTGATAAGTAATGTAGTATTGTTTTTTTCATAGTGATGGATTCCTTTTTACGGTCTAATTTTAATTTGATAGGTTATGCGCAAGGCATGTTGTAAACGAAATTTGAGTTTGCCCGAATTTTTAACTGATTGTCTGCAGTAAAAGGGTTTTGTATAAAAGGTTTTTATGAGTAAAAAGGTATGATATGGGATTTTTTCTTTTCATGTTCAGGCTCCGTGTTTCTGTTGTTGATGCATCGAGTTCCAAGCTAGTTCAATAAGTATTTTTTGTGAACGCCTTTATATAATAACAAGAGCGTTTTCCAGATTTTTTCTATTTGATACTTCGCCTATTAGATAAGCGGTTTCTTTTGCTTTATAAATAGTTGCAAGCATATCGTCAAGTTGATTTTTAGAAACTATTAATATGAATCCTATTCCGTTGTTAAAAACGTTTAACATTTCTTGACTTTTTATTTTGCCGTTTCTTTGCAAATAATTAAATATGAAAGGGATTTCCCACTTTTTTGTTTCTATTACGGCTTTATATTTACGGGGGATGATTTTGGAGAGGTTTCTTATTATTCCGCCGCCGGTAATGTGGGCGCATCCGTTTATTCTGTTTCTTTCAAGTATTTTTTTTAACGTTTTAACATATATTTTGGTAGGAGTAAGCATCTCCTCGCCTATAGTTTTAGATAATTCCGGGATATATGTATCTATTTTCAATTTAAGAACGTCAAAACATATTCTTCTTGCCAAAGTATATCCGTTGCTATGGAGTCCCGAAGAGGCAAGCCCTATTATTTTATCGCCCGCTTTTATTTGAGAGCCGTCTATGATTTTGGCTTTATCGGCTATTCCGGCGGCAAACCCCGCAAGGTCGTATCCGTTGTTTTTGTAATGATTTGGCATCTCCGCAGTTTCGCCGCCGGTTAGAGTTGTTTCGGCTTCTTTACAACCCTGTTTTATCCCTTTTATTATTTGGCTTGCTATCTTTATGTTAAGGCGGTTTGCGGATATGTAGTTTAAGAAAACAAGCGGAGCCGCTCCGTATCTTATAATGTCGTTTACGCACATTGCCACAAGGTCTATTCCTATTGTGTCGTGCTTGCCAGCCATTTGCGCGGCTTGTATCTTTGTGCCTACTCCGTCGGTTGCGGTTATAAGAGCGGAAGAAGCGTTTTTATTAATGTCTATCGGAAATATTCCGGGGCTTTTTATCTTTATGCTTCGAACAAATTGTTCCGCTTTCTCTATATCAACGCCTGCTTGTTTATATTGAGGGGTAGTCATCTTTTTAATTTGTATATTTTTGTCCAAGGATTAATAATTACCGGTTCAAATAGGTTTTTGTCGTAATCTTCCAATACAAACAGACGAATAAATAGGGAGTCGTAAACATGTTTGTCCATCAGCATCAACTCGCCGTAGCTTTGCATGTATATCATGTATAAATTGGACATTGAATTGTATTCGATTATGTGTTTGTTGAGACCGCCTTGTTCATTGTATCCGGTTATGATTAAGGAGTTTAATTCAACTCTTTTTCCGTTGCGTTCTATTTCTCCGGTTTTTTTAAATAGTTTAAAGCCGTTTCCCAAGATAATGGCGTTATGGTTTTCCTTAAATTGTTTTGTTTGATAAAATAGAGGCATTTTATAATGTCTGCCTGTCATTATGTCTAGATTGCAAAATGCGCGAATTGTAGGCAGTATTTGGTTGCGGATAATTCTGAATGGAAGATATATATATGTATCTTCCATTTTTTCCGGCAGAGTTAATCGGTCTGTTCTTAACGCTTTTAAAAGATTGTTGGCGTCGGTAAAGTTATAATCTTTCATAGCGTCTTCTATTATGCCGTTATATCGGGTTGCTATTCTCGCCATGTTTGCGGCGGCGGCTTGATTTTCGGTTAGAATGAAGCTTAATGGAAAGTTTGTATTGCCGCTTTGTCTGCCGCCGTCTCCAAGCGTTTTTGTATCGCTGTAATAACGGATAGTGTAACCGTAATCCCACCAACTTATAACGTAATCGTTTCTGTTTGCGATCTTTTTAAGCTTATCTAACGAAGCGGCTTCTGATGTTGTTACTACAGGTCCTTTTTTATAATTTATTATGTGTATTATGTTCGGGTATAGTGCGAGAGCGGTAATTATTATTAGAAGCGCCGGTTTTATATATTTTATTTTTTTAAATGAGGCGGCGGCAAATTTTGCCGCAATGCCGGTTGCATAAGCAAACCCTAACGCATTTATAGGAACTGCGTATATGGTAAACCTTAATCCTCCTTTTAAAGATAAAAAACCAATCCCAAGTAAAGGCAGGGCAAGAGCCATAGCCGGATAGCGGACGATCATAAGCATGTATCCGAACGTCGATATAATAAATGGCATGGCATGTCCGCTTATGCGGCGCGCAAACATGTCAAAGGGTATTTTTCTTGCTTCTTGAACCGTTTGTTTTACGTTGAAAAAATTGAGCGAAAAGTTATCGGTTAAAGCGGCGGTTATTTTTTCTCGCAGTATGTAAACTTTTATGTTGGATATTATTGGCGCAATCCCTTTAGTAAATAATAAGAGCGTAATGGCGGCGGCGGGCAGGACGAATATTATGTATTTATCGAATTTGTTTTTAAAATATGTAAAAAAGGCAAATAAAAGGATATAGATTCCGGCTTTTAAAAGAATTGGAATTCCGGCTATTCCAACTAACAGAAATGTTATTAGTTTATAGTTGTAAGCTTTTTTGGGCTCTTTTATCAGCGCATATAAAAATAGGACGCCCGCTGTGGCAAATATGATTGAATAGCCTTCCGAATACCATAGTTGATATATAATTGTTGCAAGTCCGGTTATTAAAAGGTTGGTTTCTTTGTTATGTTTTAGCCCGTTTATTAATGAGGCAAGTATAAACATTGGCAAGACTATGGCAAGCATATCGGTATCGTAGTATCCAGTCATTGTGCGGTTGTAATAGCTTACGGTTACGCTTGCCAATATAGCCGCTATAAAACCGAGCCTGTTTTGGCTTAAACTTCTGCCTATTAGCAGTATTGGAATGATTAGAAGGGAGCCGAGAAAAGCGGGCAGATATAGTATGACGGTTTCAAAGGAGAAGGGGAGTATTTTTGTTGCGTATGCGGTAAATATGGAGGGGGCGGAATTGACGGGAGAGTTGTCCTTTTCCTGATGTATTCCGCCTGCAAGTATGTCTCTTGCTCCTTCCGCATAGTAGTAGCCGTCCGAATTATTTATTATTAGTTGGTTGTTCCATGTTATGTTGGGTTTGTCGTGAAATTGATAAACCCATATAAATCTAACGGCTACCGCAAAGATGTATGCGGTTATTATTAATATAATGAATTTTTTTAAGGATATGTTATCCGCTTCGAGGGTTATTAGGTTTTTTAATCCTGTCATCCGCCATAATTTCCTTTTAATATTAATTTTTACAATATTTAAGGTTAAATATTTATTTGTTTTGCAATCGAATAAACGGTTTTTGTTATCCGCCGCATTTTTTTTTACATTTGAATTATAAGGCTTCCCGTTCCTTGTTTATATTCATTTCGGAGTCGCCCGAGTTGTTTGCTCCGCTTTTGCTTGTCTCTTCCGATTTTCGCCTGCGTTTTGCTAAAAGCGTCAAAACGCAGGCGCAGTTTTCAAACAGTTAGCGCTGTATCGTCAAAAGTCGCTTTGCAAAAAACTTTGGACGGCTCCTTTTGTCATTTTATTTGTCTATTTTTAGAATTATTGCGGCTCCGGTATCTCCCGCGGCGCATCCGGTAAATAGCATATATCCGCCTCCGAGCATGACGGTTTCTTCTATGCCTTCTATGATTAAACGTCCGGCGGTAGGCGCTTGCGGATGTCCGAATACAAGGGAGGAGCCGTAATTGTTGAATTTGTTCGGGTCTATGTTAAGGATATTTGCCATGTATATGTCGTTTACCGCAAATGGATTGTGGGTTTTTATAACTTTTATGTCGTTTATGCCGAGTCCCGCTTTTTTTAACGCCATTTGAGCCGCTGGAACTACCGCTTTTGCCATAAATCCTTTTTTTGCTCTGGAGTGCCCGTAAGATATGATGCGTATGCTTATTGTTTTATCGGAGCTTAATTCTTCGGCTTTTTCTTTTGTAGCAACTATTAATGCGCAGTTTCCGTCTGCAGGATGAGTTTGGGAGCCGAATGTATGAACTCCTTCCGGTATAACCGGTTTTAGTCTTTGAAGTCCTTCGGAGGTTGTTTCCATAACCCCTTCATCTTTTTCTATTGTAACGGTTTTTTTCTTAGATATGGGAATTTGGACGCCGAACATGTATTTTTTTTGAAATTCTCTGTCATTGGCAAGGGCGTCTTGATATTGTTTGTTTCTTCTTAATGTTAAGAGATCGCATTCTTCCCTTTTTATTCCGGCTTCTTTTGCGACGTTTTCCGCTGTGTTTATCATTGCTTTACCCGCCCATGGATCGCGTCCGAAATGATCCATAACCCAGTTTTCGGATATAACTTGTCCGCCTGGTCCTTTTGGATTAGGCCATATTGTATGGGGTCCGTTGGAGCATCTGTCGGTCATTAATACATAGGCGTTGTCGTAGGTTTCGGTTTCGATTCCTACCGCCGCATGAAACAGGCATGTTGTGGACGTAGAGCATGCTTGGGTTAGGAGAACGCCGGGTATGTTTTCTGCGCCGGTCATTGCCGCCGCCCATGGACTGCCGTAAAATAGGGCGGGCTGCCCTACGGTTATTCCGAGTATGAAGTATTCGAATATGTTTGGGTCTATTTTTTTATGATTAAGCCATTTTTTTGAGGTTTCCGCGCCGAGTATTATGGAGTTTTGGTTTGCAAGGCTTCCCTGCCAGCGGGCAAATGGGGAGCTGTAATAGCCTTGATACGGTATGTAAGCTTTTTTTAACATTGCTTTTCTTTCTCCTTTGTTTGTTATTGGGATTTCGGCGAATAATTTCTTGTTATTTGCCGAAATTTCATCATTATTAAATGAGCGTTTCCTCTATTTATATTCAGCGGGGCAGGTTGAGTTTATATTATTTTATTTTGCAAAAGGGATTATAACGTTTTTCTTTGCCTATTGTAGTGGACGGACCGTGTCCGGTATATACTTTTGTATCGTCGTCATATAAAAAGAGTTTGTTTTGTATGCTTTTTATTAATGTATTGTAATCGCCGCCGTCAAAATCGGTTCTGCCTATGGAGCCGTCAAAAAGGGTGTCTCCTACAAAAAGCATGTTATCTATGGCAAATGATAAGCCTCCGGGGCTGTGTCCGGGCGTATGTAGCGCTTTTATCTTAATTGTTCCGCAGGTAATTATGTCTCCGTCTTCTATATATTTATCCGCTTCAGGAGAGTTGGTTAGGTCTAATCCGAACGTTTTTGCTTTTGCGGATATAACTTTAAGAAAGGGAGCGTCCTGTTTATGTATCATTATTTCGGCTCCGGTGGCGTTTTTAAGCTGGTTGTTTCCTCCTGCATGATCAAAATGCCCGTGCGTGTTTAATATGTATTCTAATTTAAGGCTTTCTTCGGCAAGCATCATTAGTATTTCTTTTACGTCGTCTCCCGGGTCTATAACGAGAGCTTTTTTTGTTTTTTCGCATCCGAGAATAAAGCAGTTTGCCATAAGGGGTCCTACGGCAAGGTGTTTTAGGGTCGTCATTATCTCCTCCTATTGAAGTTTGGCGGATAACTTCGTAGTTTGCCCGTTTGCGTCGTCGAAAAAATTTTTAATCCTCGAAATACTCCGCATCCGGCAAATTTTTATCGTTATATTTAAATTAATTGTCAGATTTATCTTTATTGATGTTCTCTTTATTTACTTTATCTAATATGCCGTTTATAAAAGCTCCGGAGTCGTTGGTTCCGAATTGTTTGCTTATGTCTATCGCTTCGTTTATGGCAACTCTTGCGGGTATATCTTCGCAATATATAAGTTCGTATATGCCTATTCTTAAAATATTTCTGTCTATTACGGGCATTCGGTTTATTGTCCAGTTTTTAGAGGCTTTTTTCATTAAAGCGTCTATTTCGGAATATGAATTGGCGACTCCGTTAACGATTTGTAAAAAGAAGTCTGTAGGCTCCGAATTGGCAAAGTATAACGTGAAATTGTCTATTGCGTTTTTAATCGGCGTAGGATTTATGTCTATGGAAAAAAGAAGCTGTAAAGCGAGCTGTCTGTCTTTTCGTCTTTGTCCCATTTGTTTTACATTTTCTCCAGTAGGTTTGCCATTTCAATAGCGGCTATAGCGGCGCTCCAGCCTTTATT
This sequence comes from Desulfobacterales bacterium, assembly GCA_029939135.1. Classification (GTDB taxonomy): domain Bacteria; phylum Desulfobacterota; class Desulfobacteria; order Desulfobacterales; family JAFDMD01; genus JAFDMD01. The sequence goes on along the minus strand of JAOZTP010000008.1, from coordinate 9,630 downwards.
TCCGGCTTTTGTTCCGGCGCGTTCTATTGCCTGTTCTATTGTGTCGGTAGTAATAACTCCGAATATTACGGGTATGTCGGCTTCAAGTCCTACGGCGGCTATTCCTTTTGAAACTTCGGAGCTTACATATTCGAAGTGGGGAGTCGATCCTTTTATTACGGCTCCGAGACATATTATAGCGTCATATTTTTTTATTTTTGCCGCTTTTTTTGCTATAAACGGTATTTCAAAAGCTCCAGGAACTTTTATTATGGATATGTCGTTATCTGCGGCTCCGCTTCTTGTAAGAGCGTCTATTGCTCCTTCAATTAATCTATCCGAAATAAAGTTGTTGAAGCGGCTTGATACTATAGCAAATTTTTTTCCTTCGGCAGTCAGGTTTCCTTCTATTGTTTTCGGCATTTTTTCTCCTTTTAAGGATTTGCATTCATGTTTAACATGTGTCCCATTTTTAATTTTTTACATTCAAGATAATTTTTGTTGTATTTATTGGGCGGGGTTTCAATAGGAATAAGTTCTTCTACGCTTAACCCGTAACCTTGAAGCCCTATCATTTTTTTTGGGTTGTTGGTTATAAGCCTCATTTTTTTTATGCCAATATCTGCCAAAACCTGAGCGCCTATGCCGTAATCTCTTATATCGGCTTTAAAACCGAGTTTGTTATTAGCCTCTACGGTATCCATTCCGCCGTCTTGTAATACATAAGCTTTTAATTTGTTGACCAAGCCTATCCCTCTTCCTTCCTGACGTATGTATAACACAACTCCGCATTTTTCCTTGTCTATCATTTGCATTGCGTTGTTAAGCTGCTCTCCGCAATCGCAGCGCATTGAATGGAATATGTCTCCGGTAAGGCATTCGGAATGGACTCTTACAAGTATTGGATTGTCCGGTCGGATGTCTCCTTTTACAAGAGCAATGTGCTGATAATCGTCTATTATGTTTTCATAAACGATTATTTTGAAATCTCCGGCATGGCTTGTGGGTATGTGTGTGGAGACGGCTTTATATACAAAGGATTCGGTTTTCATTCTATAGGCTATAAGGTCTGCTATTGTGCATATTCCTATGTTATGTTCTTCGCTGAATTTTTCCAAAGAGGGCATTCTTGCCATAGTTCCATCGTCGTTCATTACTTCGCATATTACTCCGGCGGGCGTAAGTCCCGCAAGTCTTGCAAGATCCACGGAGCCTTCGGTTTGCCCCGATCTTACTATTACTCCGCCGTCTTTTGCGCGCAGCGGAAATATGTGCCCTGGTCTTGTAAGATCGGTCGGTGTTGCGTCTTTTTTTATGGCGGTTAACACTGTCTTCGCTCTGTCTGCGGCGGATATTCCGGTTGTTACTCCTTCTCTTGCTTCGATGGAAACGGTAAATCCTGTTTCAAACGGAGAGGTGTTGTTGCTTACCATCATAGGAAGCTGTAATTCATCCGCTTTTTCCCCTGTTAATGAAAGGCATATTAAGCCTCTGGCATATTTAGCCATGAAGTTGATGATTTCTGGGGTTGTTTTTTCGGCGGCTATTGTAAGATCGCCTTCATTTTCCCGATCTTCGTCGTCAACGAGTATAACTATTTTCCCTTCTTTTATGTCGGCAATAGCCTCTTCTATTGTTAATTTGGGCATTGTTAAAAAACTCCTTTTAATTATAAATTTAAAAATCCCGTTTCGGATAGAAAGTTCATTGTTATGTCCGATTTTTTATTATCGGAATTTGTTCCGGTGATAAGTTTATTTATATATTTGCCTATGATATCGGTTTCTATATTTACTTTATCCCCTTGTTTTTTATATTGTAATGTTGTTTCTTGAGCCGTATGGGGTATTATGCTTACGTCAAACGAATCGTTTGAGCAGTTGTTTATAGTAAGACTTATTCCGTCTATTGCAGCGGACCCTTTTTTTATTATGTATTTTGCAATTTCTTTGCCTGCGCTAAATGTTAATATTACGGCGTCGTCTTTTTGTTCTTTTTTTTTTAATATAGCCGTGTCGTCTATATGCCCGGACACTATATGTCCGTTTAATCTGTCGGATAGTCTTAAGGCTCTTTCTATATTTACGAGGGTTCCTGTTGTTATGCCTCCGAAGGTGGTTTTTTGGCAGGTTTCCGGCGAGACGTAAGCTTGAAAGCTTTTTTCTTTTATTGCCGAAGCGGTTAGACATACGCCGTTTATGGCTATGCTGTCGCCTATTTTAACGGATGTAAGCGAAATATCGGTATTTACGGAGGCAAGCATGCCGCCGCCTTTTTTTATTATTTCCGAAATGTTTCCTATTCCTTCTATTATTCCCGTGAACATAATGTTAACCGTTTTTTGTGTTGAAAAAAGTTTAATTATCGAAATGCTCCGCAAACTACTTTGTTAAGCAGCCGATTTTCATTTTTTGGTTTTGCAACCGCCTAAACTGCTTTGTTAAGCGGACTAATTTTAATGGTTCTATTTTATTATTTTTTGGGACACGAAAACCGCAAAATTCGGATCAAAAGAGAAGTCTCTTTTATAGGTTACGATTTTTTTGTTGTGCTTGTAATATATAGAGTTCGGAAGGTCAACGGGATTATAGTATATTTGCGCGGACTTTTCCGAAAATATTATATTCGAATCTTTTAGTAAAAGATGAGGGGTTGCTCCGGTTATCTTTTTGTCGGGGTCATGATAAAAAACAGGCATTATTATAGCGGCGTCTCCCACTATGAATTTTATCTGTTTATTCATAAGTTCTTTATATAGTCTGTCTGTTAAAACAAAATGAGCGCTTGTTTCCACAAGCCTTTCGCCTACCTGAAATTCGGTTGTTTTTCCGCCGGATTTTATAAAACTTACAAAGTAGTTTACGGTAAGATAGAATATGTTTAAAGCAATTACGACGGAGGTTAAAATTATGGATACTTTTTTTAAAGCGGCGTTTCCGCGTTCCCGCAGAGAATAAGAAAGTCTCGTAAGCAGATAGGGAACAAAAAGTATCGGTATTAAAAAGTATCGTATGGAAAAACGGGGCGATATAATAATAAGCAGGATTATCATTATAAAAGAGCCGGTTAAGATTATTTTGTCGGTGTTATTTATTTTTTCTTTTATTAACGTAAATCTTATCCATAAAAATATAGCGAGAGTCGAGGAGAAATATGGTAATAAGGGTATTAAGTTTTCTCCCGTAAAACGTAGAAATATTAGGTTTCCGTCTATCATTCCAATTGATATTTGAATTAAATGGGGTATATCTTTAAGGATTGCAGCAGGCATAAACATGTTGTTTATAGCTGGCTCGCTTGTGAGTATTAAAGATGCTATTCTCGGAGCAAAGCCGAGAATAAAACCTAATAATGTAAATTTTAATATTTTATTTTTAAAAAAGTTTTTTCCATAAAAGATTAATAAAGCGGGTCCGAACGATGCAACGGGGAGTATGCTTAACAGATGGTTGTAGCTCGCCAAGCCGAATGATAATCCGCTTAAAAAAGGGTATATTCTGTTGGATTCTTTGCGGGTATTGAAAGCTTTTATTATAAAAAAAAAGCCCGTCGAGCTTAAAAGAAGATTTACGGAGGTTATTTCTACGGCAAATCTGCTCATGCAGACAAAAAAAGGGAATGATGCCGTAAGGACGCCGAATAGAAGATGATATTTTTTATTCGGGTGAAGCGTTTTTACCGCATATATTAAGAATAAAATGGAGGCGGTATTTATAAAAGCGTTTGTTGTTTTGATTGCTTTAGCCGTAAATCCAAATAGAGCGACTATTGGAAAAATAAGGTATATTTGTATTGCGCCGGTGTAGCTATTCATTCCGTTTAAAGGCGGAGATATTTTGCCTTCTAATAGGTTTTTTGCTTTAAAAAGAACCCATAGTTCATCGAAATGGACTCCGGGAACGGTTCCGGGAAATATAAATAGTATAAGAAATGCAAATAGGCATATGATTATTTCTTTGTAGTTGGCAGAGTTGATTAATGTTTTCATTCTCATCTTTAAGTTTCGGCGGATAACTGCGTAGTTTGCCCGTTTTCTACGTTGAAAAATTTTTTAATTTTCGAAATACTCCGCGTATTCCTGCGGTTAAAAAATTTTTTCGCCTTGAAACCGAACAAACTACTTTGTTACCCGCCGAAATTGTGTCAATTGTGTCATCTGTAGTTTATCCGTTTTCTACGGTTATTTTTTTTATTTTGGAGCCGTTCAAGCCTGTTTATTATTATTTTTGATTATATTAATCATAGTTCGGACAATTACAAGCTTTATCCCCGCTTTGTTTGTTGAAATAACGGAATTATTGTTTGGCGGGTATAAAGCTATATGTATCCGGTTATAAGTATGTCATTCTCAAATTTTTTAAGCTCTATATTTTTAACGGGCAGGCTGTTTTTCACAAGCAAAGCCCCGTTGCCTCCGCATATGGGGCTGCCGTTATTTCCGCATAGTATTTTGGGAGCGTAAAAAAAGCGAATTTTATCCGCTATTTCTGTGGAAAAAGCGGATGCGATCACTTGACTTCCTCCTTCTATTAAGAGGCTTGAGATTTTCATATCTCCTAATGTTTTCATTAAGGCTTTTAAGTCTATTTTTTTTGTATCCGTTAGAGGAGAGGTTATTACCTTAACATTGTTGTTGTTTTCAATTCTTTTTTTTTTTTCAAGAGATATGTCCTCTCCCGTTACTATAAAAGTATGGGCGTTTGATTTTTGGGTTATTATTTTTGATTTTTCCTCTATGGATAGTTTTGTATCTAAAATAAATCTTTGCGGATCTTTTGCATTTATGCCTTTTATGCGCGCTGTAAGGGACGGGTTGTCTTTTTTTACGGTATTTATTCCTACCATTATGGCGTCGTTATAATGGCGCATAAGATGAACATATTCTCTTGATTTTTCGGATGTGATCCATTTTGAATCCCCTATTGAAGATGCGGTTTGCCCGTCTAAAGTAGAGGCGCATTTAACGGTTACAAAGGGGGTTTTGGCGGTTATGTATTTTATGAAGCTTTCGTTTAGCCTCTTTGCCTTGTCTTCGCATATTCCTGTTATTACTTGGACGTTTTTTTTTCTTAAAAAGTCGGCTCCGCCTCCGGCTACGTTCGGGTTCGGGTCTAACGCCGCTATAAAGACTTTTTTTATTCTGGCTTCTATTATTTTTTTTGTGCAGGGTGGAGTTTTTCCGTAATGGTTGCAGGGTTCCAAAGTTACGTAAAGGTCAGCTTCAAAGGAATTTTTGCCTGCGTTGTTTATGGCGTTTACTTCGGCATGCGGTTTTCCGTAAGCTTGATGAAAGCCTTTTCCTATTATTTTATTGTTTTTTACGACTACCGCCCCCACTAATGGATTCGGAGACGTCCAACCCCTTCCTTTTTTTGCGAGGTTGATAGCGGTTTTCATATAGTATTCGGGCGGTATCATAAGCGCATGCTGTTTAGTTCGGTTACAAAATCGTCTGCATTTTTAAAGTTGCGATAAACGGAAGCAAATCTTACATAGGCGACTTCATCAAGTTTATGTAGCCAGTCCATTATTTTTTCTCCTACAATATCGGAAAGCATCTCTTTTTCGCCGCTTTCTCGCAGGATAATTTCCAGATCGTCTATGAATTGATCTATGGCATTTACGCTTATTTTTCTTTTTTCACAGGCTTTTTTTAAGCCTTTTCGGATTTTTTCTTTTGAAAACGCTTCTCTTCTGCCGTCTTTTTTTATGATTGTTATCGGAATCCGTTCTACAGTTTCTCGGGTGGTAAAACGCATTCCGCATTCAAGGCATTCTCTGCGTCTTCTTATTGATTGCGTATTTTTGCCGAGTCTTGAATCTATGACTTTATTATTGAGTTTTAAGCAGTAAGGACATTTCATGTTTTTATAGATGAAGTTTTATAATTATTTTTTCCGTTTTAATTAGAGACGTTAAAGTTTTATAAGTTTAACGCCCGCTTTTTTTAACATTGCTTCGGCTTCGTTGTCCTCATAGCCTTCTTTATAATAGACGGCTATGATTTTTGCGTTTATAATCATTTTTGCGCAAATAAAGCAAGGCTGGTTTGTGCAAAAAATTTCTCCCCCTTTTATAGACACTCCGTAACAGGCGGCTTGTATTATGGCGTTTTGTTCGGCATGTATTCCTCGACATAGTTCATGCCTTTGCCCCGAAGGAATGCCTAACTTTTCTCTTAAGCATCCTATATCTATGCAATGTTCCATATCGGTAGGGGCGCCGTTGTAGCCTGTGGCAAGCATTCTTTTATCTTTCACTATTACCGCTCCTACGGCTCTTCTTTTACATGTCGAGCGTTTTGATACGAGAAAAGCAATATCCATAAAGTATTTTTCCCATCCGATTCTTTTTTTTTTGCTTTCCATTAGGTTCTCCTTTTTTATCAGACGTAATTTTATTATTATTTTTCTATTTAGGTTATAGCGTATAATTTTGCTGTTTATCCGTTTACAGATCAAATTTTTACGGTTCAGACAATTAAGAGATTTCTCCTCGCTGCGCTTGTCGAAATAATAAGTCAAAAAAAATTGCTTCCTGTTTTGTCAAGCGAAGCGGGAAATTCCTTAATTATTTTTGTTTATGATTAAATATCTTTAGCAATTAAGGTTTTATCTTATTACGGCGTCAAAGATTTCTATTCTTTTTTGATGGCGTCCTCTTTCAAAAGGAGTTGCAAGCCATTTGTTTAAGATTTCTATTGCAAGTATGTCGCCGATCACCCTTCCTCCCATTACTAATAGGTTGGAATTGTTATGGCGTCTGCTCATTTCCGCGGAAAAAAGATTGTTGCATAACGCCGCTCTTACGCCGGAAAATCTATTTGCGGCAATAGACATTCCTATGCCTGTGCCGCACATTAATATTCCTTTTTCATATTTTTTTTCAGATACTGCCGAGGCGACTTTTGCGGCTATATTCGGATAATCTACGGAATCTTCGTTAAATGTTCCTGCGTCTTTTATTTTGATTTCTTTTTTTTTAAGATAATCAATTAATATTTTTTTAAGATTAAAAGCCGCATGATCGCAACCTATGATTATAGGGGAATAGCTTCGGTTCATTTTTTCTCCGATTTTATATTTTGTTTTTACCGTATAAACTTTTTTGCGTTATGATTAGATTTTAATATTATACTTATTTTTATAAATTCGTATTTGAATCTGACGCCGTTATTTTTATGAAACTATTAAAACATAGTATTAGATGTTGCAAGGTTAAAAAATAGAGGCGGCTTTAAGTTTAATTTTAGCTTGCAAAAAGAAGACGGAACAGATACCTTTTTTTGCGCTTCATTTTAAGGAGCGCAACGAAGATAAATTTTATAAAATAGGATAGTTTCCGTATGAAAAATACCGGCGATAAAAAAACATTATACCTTATAGACGGCAGCGCATATATTCACAGGGCATATCATGCCATAGCCAGCTTATCTAATTCCGAAGGGCTTCCCACCAACGCTATTCTCGGTTTTACGAATATGTTTATTAAATTAAAGGAAAGCAAAAAGCCGGATTATTGGGGGATATCTTTTGACGTTAAGGGGCCTGTTTTTAGGCATGAGATTTATTCCGATTATAAGGCTAATCGTCCTCCTATGAAGGAGGATTTGATTGTTCAAATACCTTATATAAAGGATGTTTCCAATGCTTTTAATATAAGCGTAGTCGAACAAAAAGGTTATGAAGCGGACGATATAATAGGCTCTTTAAAAACTGCGGCGGAGGCTGTCGGATTTTTTGTTGTAATGGTTACAAGCGATAAAGATTTTTTGCAGCTTATTACGGAAAAAACTTCGATATGGGATCCTATGAAGGAGAAGCTTATAGACCTTAAAACCGTAAAGGATACTTATGGGATTGAGCCTTTGCAGATGATCGATATGATGGCGCTAATGGGGGATACAAGCGATAATGTTCCGGGTATTGCGGGGATAGGACCTAAAACGGCTCTTTTATTGATAAAGGAGTATGGAAGCCTTGAAAATTTATATGAGAATCTTGATTCTTTATCTAAAAAAAAAATGGCGGATAAGCTTGAAAAATTCAAGGATATAGCTTTTTTAAGCAAAGAATTGGTTACTATTAAAACCGATATGGACTTGCCGTTTAATGCGGAGGATTTTAAGTATAAGGAGCCGGACAAAGATAAGGTTGTAAGGCTTTTTACAAAATTGGAATTTCAAAAACTTTTGCAAACTTATATTTCGAAGCCGGATTATTCTCAAAAAAGGTATAAAACTATTTTTACAAAAGAGGATCTTAAAGAGGCGGCAGCCTTGCTTAAAGGTTCCGATTTTTTTGCAATAGATACGGAAACCACTTCCAAATCTCCGATTAACGCTATGCTTGTAGGAATATCTTTTTCCGTAAAGGAAAAGGAGGCTTATTATATACCGGTAGGGCATGATTATAAGGGAGCGGAAGAACAGCTTGATTTAAAAGAGGTTATAAAGGAGCTAAAACCGATTTTAGAGGATGCCGATATAAAAAAGATCGGGCAGAATATTAAATATGATATGACGGTTTTTTTACGCTACGGCATTGAATTAAAAGGGGTAGTATTCGATACTATGATAGCCTCGTATCTCATAAATCCTTCGGAACGTTCTCATAGTTTGGAAAATATTGCGGCAAAATTTTTAAATTGTAAAATGATGAGTTTTAAAGAGGTTGCAGGAACCGGAGCGGGCGCTCTTTTTTCCAAGGCGGATATAGATAAAGCTTCGATTTATGCCTGCGAAGATGCGGATATTACTTTTAGCGCTTATAAGGTTTTAATGCCTCTTATAAAAAAAGAGGGGCTTTACGATCTTTTTTATAATATTGAAATGCCTCTTATACCGGTTTTAATGAAGATGGAACTTGCCGGAATTCGCGTAGATGTTAAAAATCTAAAAGCATTTTCCGAATCTTCGGAAAAAAGACTTAAGGAGCTTACGGCAAATATTTATGAATGCGCCGAGGAGGAATTTAATATAAATTCTTCTCAACAGCTTGGGGAAATACTTTTTGATAAATTGGAGCTTCCGGTTCAAAAAAAGACTAAAAAAACCAAAAATTATTCTACGGATGTGGACGTTTTAAAAATTCTTTCTATGTTTCATCCGCTTCCCTCCTTTGTGTTGGAACATAGAACTTTGGCAAAATTAAAATCAACCTATGCGGATGCTCTTATTGCTCTTATTAATCCGAAAACAAAAAGAATTCATACATCCTTTAATCAAAGTATAACCGCTACGGGCAGGCTTAGCAGTTCTTCTCCCAATCTTCAAAATATTCCTATAAGAACCGAAGCGGGTAAAAAGATCAGAAAAGCTTTTATTCCAAAGCCGGGATGGGAGTTGTTGTCCGCCGATTATTCCCAGATAGAACTTAGGATTTTGGCTCATTATTCGGACGATTCCATACTTATTCGAGCTTTTAAAAATAACGAAGATATTCATACTAGAACCGCGGTTGAAATATTTAACGTTTTTCCGGATTTGGTTACCGAAGAGTTAAGGCGAGCGGCTAAAGCGGTAAATTTTGGCATTATTTACGGTATGAGTCCTTACGGGCTTTCGCGGGAGCTTTCAATAACTCAAAAAACCGCAAAGGTTTATATCGATAGTTATTTTAAAAAATATGCGGGGGTAAAAGATTTTATAGA
>JAOZTP010000094.1 GCA_029939135.1 Desulfobacterales bacterium | reverse complement strand
CGTTTTAACGGTTTCTTGCGTTAAAACAAACCCGAATAATTTAAAACAGCCGGAACCGGTTGAAGCGCCACTGCCGCAAATAAGCAAAACCCTTATAGTTCCTTTTGTAGATATGGCAAGAATTTATGGGGATCAGGCAATTGTTAAATCTCTTTTAAGCGGGGATTATTTTAAAACAGGAAGGGTTGATAAGGATTCTTCCGATTTTATGACCGAAACTCTTATTACGCTTGTCAAAGAGAGTAAAAAATTTGGGATAATAGAAATTGCCTCCAACCGTTATGCGGATATTTCCGGCAATGATCTTAATTCTTTTGTTCAACGGGGTAAAAGCGCCAGAGCCGATATTGTTTTGGCGGGATATATTTATAGATTCGAAGATAGAGTGGGAGCCGATTATGCGGCGGATTCGCCCGCTTCGGTAACCTTTAATATCTACGTTATAGACGTAAAAGCGGAAAAGATTTTAAGAAGCGAAAGTTTTATCGAAACTCAGAAACCTTTAAGCGACAACCTGTTCGGCATAAGTAAATTTTTTAAAAGGGCTGGCAAATGGGTTAAAGCGCAAGATATGGCTTATGAAGGATTAGATGATATTTTAAAAGAATTAAAATGATTATTATACCTGCCATAGATATTAAAAACGGAAAATGCGTTCGGCTTTTACAAGGAAGGATGGATAAGCAGACCATCTATAGCGACGACCCTTGCGAAATGGCAAAAAAATGGGTTAAAGAGGGCGCGCAAAGACTTCATATTGTAGATTTGGATGGAGCCATAGCAAAAAAGCCGGTAAATCTACATATTATAGCAAAGATAGCAGACAAAGCGAAAGTTCCTATTCAGCTTGGCGGAGGCGTTAGAAATCTTAATGACGTAGACAAGGTATTTAATATCGGAGTAAGCAGAATTATCATAGGCACCGAAGCTATAAAGAATCCGGAATTTGTAAAACAGGCATGCAAAAAATATCCGGGAAAAATAATAATCGGAATAGACGCCAAAGACGGTTTTGCGGCTGCAGAAGGATGGCTTCAAACATCGAATATAACTGCGTTAGAGCTTGCAAAACGTTTTGAAGATTTGGAAATAGCGGCTATAATTTTTACGGATATCAGCAGAGACGGAATGCAGACAGGCCCTAATATCGAAACTACCCGCATGCTTGCGGAATCGGTTTCAATTCCTATTATCGCTTCCGGGGGCGTATCTGATATAAACGATATAAAAAAAATTTTTTTATTGGAAACAAGCGGCGTAACAGGCATTATAACTGGAAGAGCCCTTTACGAGAAAACTCTCGATTTAAAGGAAGCGCTTAAAATAGCTTCGTAGCAACGGCTTAAATATATGTATTTTTCCGAAGAAAAAATATCGGAGGTTAAAAACTCCGCAGATATTGTGGAGGTAATATCCGAATATGTTAATTTAAAAAAAACCGGTAGAAATTTTTTAGGTCTTTGCCCGTTCCATTCCGAAAAGACTCCTTCTTTTACCGTAAACCCTGAAAAACAGATATTTCATTGTTTCGGATGCAATGAAGGCGGGAATACGTTCAGCTTTTTAATGAAGCATAACAATTTATCCTTTCCGCAGGCGGTTAAAATGCTTGCGGACAAAACAGGGATACAGCTTCCGCTTTCTGGCATGACCGACCTTCAGAAAAAAAAAATAGCCGAAAAAGAGCAGATGGTTAACGCTAATAAAGAAGCCGCAAGATATTTTCATTATCTCTTATTAAATACGAGCGAAGGAAAAATAGCGCTTAATTATTTAAAAAAAAGAAAAATAACGGACGAGATTATTAAAAAATTTTATCTCGGATACTCCTTAAACATGTGGGACGGCTTATATAACGGCTTAACAAAAAAATTTACTCCGCTTATACTTGAAAAAGCAGGGCTTATAATTCCTAAAAAAAATGGATATTATGATCGTTTCAGAAATAGAATAATCTTTCCTATAATCGATTCCGGCAAAAGGGTTATAGGTTTCGGAGGCAGATCAATAGATGATTCAACGCCGAAATATCTTAACTCGCCAGAGACTTCAATATACAATAAAAGTAAATCGTTATACGGTTTTTTTTCGACAAAAGAGGAGATAAGAAATAAAAAAAACGCTTATATTGCGGAGGGTTATTTTGATTTACTCACCCTTTTTTCTTACGGCATAAAAAATAGCGTCGCAACGCTCGGCACTGCTTTAACCCCGAATCATATAAGAATGTTAAAAGGCTATGCCGATAAAATGACGCTTGTTTATGATGCGGACGAAGCGGGGGAAAAAGCCGCTGCAAGAAGCGCGGGACTATTTATAAAAGAGGGAGTAACCGCTTATATTACGGTATTGCCGAAAGGATACGATCCTGACCTGTTTTTATTAAAATTCGGAAGCGAAGCCTTTTATAAGCTTTCGGAAAGCGCATTATCTTTTATGGATTTTTTAATTGATCTTGCCATAAAAAAATACGGACTTTCAATAGAAGGAAAGCTTAAAATAATCGAAGATATGATAAAGCCTCTATCTTCTGTCGAGGATAATGTGGCAAGAGCCTTATACATAAAAAAGACGTCCGAAAAAGTAGGGGTTGACGAGCATCATATAATAGAAAAATTAAAACAAGGCTTTAAAAATATAGAAAAAAAATATATCGGAAATAAAATAATCAAGCTGGATATAAGCGGAACAAGATTTAAAATGGAGGAAAAGATCATCACTATGATGCTTCAGTTTCCGAAAATAATAGAAGAGATACAAAATAAGGATATATTATCATATTTTGAAAACCAGCAATTTAAAAAGATCGGATATAATATTTTAAAGAAAAAGGATAAAACCGATAGTATATCTGATATTATGTCCACAGCAGAGAAAGAGCAGAACAAAATTATATCCTCTTTGGCAATCAAAGAAGAGGTTTGGGATATAAAAGGCTGTATCAATTTAATAGAACAGTTTCAAATTCAAACAATAAATAAATTAAAAAAGCGATACAACCAATTAATAAAAAATGCCAGACAGCAGAATAATATCAATCTGTTATTAGAAAAAAAGAATCGTTTAAAAAAGCTGGAATATCAAAATAATATAGATAAATTATTAGAAATTTTAAAAAAAGAAGTGGGTTTTACCCCCGGATGTTAATCTATTAGGAGGCATAATTATGGCAAATCAGCCCGCAGAAAAAAAAAATAATAAAACAATATTAAGCGAACTGATAGAAAAATTAAAAAAAGACGGATCCCTTACTTATAAACAGATAAGCGAAGCCGTTTCCAATAAAATAAAAACAGCGGAAGATTTCGAGGCGTTGCTATCTATTTTGGAAAAAGCCGGAATTAAAATAAAAGACGGGACAGATGCAAGCGTCAAAAAAAAGAATAAAGTCAAAGATAAAAAAAAGGAGGAAAGCTCCAGCGGTTTTAACACCGTAACCGATCCCGTTAAAATGTATTTAAGAGAAATGGGGGTTATGGAGCTGCTTAGTCGAGAAGATGAAACCGAAATAGCAAAAAAAATAGAACTCGGAGAATTAGACGTTTTAAACGCTCTTTTACGCTTATCTCTCGGGGTAGAATGCATCATAGAATACGGCGAGCAAATAATGAGCGGGCAGTTAAGACCCAAACATGTTTTACGAGACGTAGATGAAGTTGACACATATGTTGACGAGGCGTTTCAAATAGAAAAATATATAACCGCAATAAACGACATAAAAGAAATACATCAAGAAAATGAAGAGTTTAGGCAAAAACTTTTTTTTGATCAATTAGACATAGCGGAACGAAGCAATATTTTAAAATGTATAGGCAGAAGAAATAGAAAGATATTTGATAAGATTAAAGACTGGAGATTTGAAAGCAAAATAATAGAGGAGATAGAAAACGCCCTAAAAGAGCATTACGAATGGTTTGAAACAATGGATAAAAGGTTTAGGGAGTGCGTTAATATAACAAAAAAACCTATAAACGAGTTTATGGATAATATCTCCGACGAAAAAAGTTTTTGCAAATGGGCAGGCGACTCTTGCTCCGATATTGACGAAGAACAGATTGAGAAATTATACGAAAAAAGCAAATGGCTTATAGAAAACATAAAAGAGCGGGAAATATACATTAAATCCGACATAAGAACATGCAAAAAAATATTGGACGATGCGGCGGCAGGAAGAAAAGAGGCAAAAAGGGCAAAGAGCGGATTAATAAAGGCAAATTTAAGGCTTGTCGTAAGCATAGCAAAAAAATATACAAACAGAGGGCTTCAATTTCTTGATCTTATACAAGAAGGAAATGTGGGGCTTATGCGAGCCGTTGACAAATTTGAATATAGAAGAGGATATAAATTCAGCACATATGCCACATGGTGGATAAGACAGGCAATTACAAGGGCAATAGCGGATCAGGCAAGGACAATAAGAATACCTGTTCATATGATAGAAACCATAAATAAACTTGTAAGAACCGCAAGATACCTTGTTCAGGAATACGGACGCGAGCCTACGCCGGAAGAGATTGCCGAAAAAATGGAATATCCGGTAGAAAAAGTCCGAAAAGTTTTTAAAATAGCAAGAGAGCCGATTTCGCTTGAAACACCCATAGGGGATGAAGAGGACAGTCATCTCGGCGATTTTATAGAAGACACCAAGATTACGCTTCCCGCAGATGCCGCAATAAATCTTAACCTTGCCGAACAAACAAGAAAAGTGCTTGCCACTCTTACCCCAAGAGAAGAAAAAGTGTTAAGAATGAGATTCGGGATAGGAGAAAGATCGGATCATACATTAGAAGAGGTAGGGCAGGATTTTAAGGTAACTCGCGAAAGAATAAGGCAAATAGAGGCAAAAGCGTTAAGAAAATTAAGACATCCGACCAGAAGTAAAAAATTAAAACATTTTATTGAAACCACATAACAGAATAAAAAAATTGACTTTTTTTATTCATTATGACAAACCTTTAAAAATATTTTAAATAACCGATGAATATTTTCATATAAAGGTTTTTATAATAACGGCGGTATTATGAGATTTCTCCTTGCTGCGTTCGTCGAAATGAGAAAAGAATTATTTTTTGTCATTTCGATTCTCCCTTCCTGTTGTCTCATCTTGAATCTAATGGAGAAGTCTCTTTATTCTTTCATTTATTTTTTTATAATCATCCTTTTTTTGTTTGAAATTTTTTATATTACCGAAAATATAACGAAATAACTTTACATAACAGAGTATTTTGTTCATTTTTAACGCGCGGCATTTATAGAATTAAAATTTGATTATAATGCGGAAAACGAGCAAAATAAGAGATTATTCAACAGTCTTAACGAGGTTTTCAAGATGCTGATAAAAGGCTATTTTAACTATGAAGGACCATGGTCGGACGCTCAAAAAGAACTCCTTTGTATGAATACCGGAAGCTGGCGCGCAAAACGTCCCGTAATCGACACGGAACTCTGTATATATTGCGGCTTTTGCGCCTTATATTGTCCCGTCCAATGCATGACAGACGTAAACAACAAATATTTCACTCCTAATCTTAATTTTTGCAAAGGCTGCGGAATATGCGCAAACGAATGTCCTCGCAAAGCGATAGAGATGAAATCCGAAGCTGATAGCGTATAGGCATTGCATAGTCCGTTTTCTCCGTTATGCTTAAATTTTAAGCGCAAAAAAGGGGCAAAGGATAAGAGGAAATAATTAAGGGATTTCTCGCTTCGCTTGAAATGGCAGGCTTCTTATTTTTGCCGCGTTATTTCGACGAGCGCGGAGAGGAGAGATTCGTTAATTAAAATATAAGCAGAGGAAACGTTCATTATTAAAAAAAAATAATCATAACAAAGAATAATAAAATGAAAAAAAACTCTAAAATAAAGGTTGTAACCGGCAACGAAGCAGCGGCAATAGCAGCGTCTCTTTGTCGGCCGGACGTAATTGCCGCTTATCCGATTACTCCCCAATCCGAAGTTATAGAAAAACTTTCCGAATATCATGCCAACGGAGCGCTTGACGCAGAATTAATAAACGTAGAAGGGGAAAATTCGGCGATGAATTCCATTACTGCCGCATCATTGGCGGGCGGAAGAGTTTTTACCGCTACATCATCTTGGGGGTTAGTTTTTATGTATGACGCAATACTCGCCGCCTCGGGAGCAAGAGCGCCTGTAGTTATGGCAAACGTCAACAGAGAAACCCCCGGAATTATAGCCGTATCCTGCGGACAGCAGGATATGATAAGCGTCCGAGATTCCGGCTGGATAAATTTAATCGCCGAAGATTGTCAGGAAATATTAGACATGCTGATAATGGCGTATAGGCTTGCGGAAGATTATGAAATACAACTTCCGGTTATGGTTAATTACGACGGATTTTATCTTTCTTATCTATCCGAAAAAGCGGAAATTCCGGCTATCGAAGAGGTTGACGGCTTTTTATCCGTTTTAAAAAAACAGCCTCAAAGACCGCAACTTTTACCTGGAAAAAGTTTGGGATGCGGAAGCCACGGAATACTGGGCGGTTACCTTGAGCTCAGATATAAACATTGTCGCGCTCTTCAGCGAGCTAAAAACAAATTTCAACAAATTTCAAAAGAGTTTCAAAAACGGTTTTTGCGAAACTCCGGCGGGCAAATAGAAGAATACAAAACCGCAGACGCCGATATGGTAATAGTAGCGTCAGGAAGCATGTGCGGAACAATTAAAACCGTAATAGATCAAAAAAGAGAAGAAGGAATAAAAATAGGGCTTGTCAGAATAAAAATGTTCAGGCCATTTCCAGAAGAGGAACTTATCAGGACGTTAAGCGGGAAAAAAAGCATAGGAGTAATAGATAGAAGCGTAGCTTTCGGTTTTTTTGGAGGCCCCATCTACATAGAGATTAAAACCCTTGCTCAAGATATTAACGCTTCCGTATTAATCAGTTTTATTGCAGGGTTGGCAAATATAGACATTACGGTTTTAAATATAGAAAAAATAATAGCCGATCTTATTGACGCTTCAAGCGGCAAACCTTATGAAAAGGTTAATTGGATACCGTTTGGGCAGGAGGCATAATATAATGAAAAAAAGAAAATTATCCAAAACGTTTAAATATTTACAACATCCGGATCCTTTTGAATCCGGCTTATCATTTTGCGCCGGATGCCCTCTTGAACTTCTTATCAGATTAGTTCCCAAAATTTTGGGAAACGATATTGTAATAACAGGCACCCCTTCATGTTCCGCTCCCGTATTATTAGGTCAAAATACAGGAACATGGCATAAGCTTGCCTATTACGGCACACTTATGACAGGAGCGGCTGCAAACGCTACCGGATTGGCAAGATATTATAACAGAGCCGGCATAGATAATACCGTAGTATGCTTTAACGGAGACGGAACCGCGGCGGATATAGGATTTTCAAACCTTTCCGGAGCGGCGGAAAGAAACGAGCCATTCATATATATATGTTACGATAACGAAGGCTATATGAATACAGGCATTCAAAAAAGCGGCACAACCCCATTCGGAGCGCATACAAGCACTACTCCGGTAGGGAAAAAAAGCAGAGGCAATAAAAACAGAAGAGGCAAAAACCTTCCGCTTCTTATGGCTATGCACAGAATAGCTTATGCGGCTACGGCTACAATGAGCAACCTTGACGATCTTGCCAAAAAACTATTAAAAGCAAAAGAGAAAAAAAAGGAAGGCTTTGTCTTTTTACATATATTTTGTCCATGCCCCACAGGGTGGGGAGTAGGGACAGACAAATCTATAGAGTTATGCCGTATGGCAGTAAAAACAAATTATTATCCTTTATGGGAGGCGGAAAACGGAAAATTGATTTTTACCCATAAGGCGAAAAAACCGAAGCCTGTATTTGAATATACAAAGCTTATAAAAAAATTCAAACATCTTAAGGAGGATGAAATAGCAGTATTACAAGAGAGCGTAGATTATAACTACAAACTTCTTACAAAAATAGCTTCGGAATAAATTTTGATTCTCTATAAATCAAAATCTATATTTGACTCTTATTAATTACAAAGAATCGGAGGAAAAAGTGATTATCGAAGTTCGATTTCACGGAAGAGGAGGACAAGGAGCGGTTACCGCATCCAAAATAATAGCAAATGCTTTTGTCCGAGCCGGCA
>JAOZTP010000093.1 GCA_029939135.1 Desulfobacterales bacterium | reverse complement strand
ATAAAGGGAATAATTCTGGGATTTCTCGCCGCTCTCGAAACGACAGGCTTCTTATTCCTGCCATGTTATTTTGACAAACTTTTTTTACCTGTAACGTCAACAAGCCTCAAATAATCAAATAAGTAGGTTAGCGCAACCCAACCTACGATATTTTATTATAATTAAATGATGAAATTTGGTCGGATAACAAAGTAGTTTGTTCGGTTACAAGGCAATGCGAAAATTTTAACTGCAGGAATATATATAATATTTCGAGGATTAAAATTTTTGTATAACGCCGCAAACGGGCAAACTACGAAGTTATCCAACCAAATTTAAGAGTTCGACGCTTTTCAAATCCATCCTTAAAGCATCCTCTTCGCTTGTTTCATGATCATAACCTACAAGATGTAAAATGCCGTGAATAAGCAGCCGAAACAACTGCGTCTCTAATCCGACATTTTCAATTTCACTCTCCTTTTTTGCGACATTCGCAGATATTACTACGTCCCCTATCTGCATGCCTGTTATTTCCTCCGCCTTTAAAATATCTTTGTGCATAGGAAAAGCTATAACATTGGTAGGTCCTTCTTTTTTAAAATACTTTTTATTTAACGCCGCCATTTCCAAATCGTCGGTTATTAAAATCGAAAGTTCAGCGTTTGGAAAGCCCAAGGCGTTTAAGAGAACCTGCGCTTTTTGATTGATTCTCTTTATGTCTATCTTCAGATTGTTTTGGTTGTTTTTTATCAGAACCGCCATTCTTATCCTTTCCGTTTGTCTGTTGCTTCTTGTCCGGATACTCTATCCTATGATGATATATTCCGTTTAAAAACTTATAAAAGCTTTTTGCAATATTATGAAAATCTCTTAAGGTAAGATCGCACTTATTAAGCTGTCCGTCCGTAAATATGTCATTTATAATTCTTTGAATCAAACCCTGTATTCTTGAAGCTGTTGGATTTTCCAAAGTTCTGGACGCCGCCTCTACGGCGTCTGCAAGCATTACCAAAGCCGCCTCTTTTGTATGCGGTTTTGGTCCTGGGTACCTGTAATCGTTAATATTTACTTCCGTTTTACCCTTATTCTCCTTTGCCTTTTCATAAAAAAAAGTTATAACCCTGGTTCCGTGATGCTGCTTAATCGTATTTATAATATCTTCTCCCAGTTTATATCTTTTTGCAAGTTCAACCCCTTCCTTTACATGAGCCGCCAATATCAGTATAGACATAGAAGGCGCCAGTTTATCATGACAATTTTTGCCGGTTAACTGATTCTCGATAAAATACAAAGGTTTTTTGATCTTTCCTATATCATGATAATAACCGCATACTTTTGCCAATAAAGGATTTGCTCCTATTTCAAATGCCGCCGCTTCAGCCATAGAGCCGACTACAATGGAATGATGATAAGTTCCGGGAGCCTCCATCATAAGCTTTTTAAAAATAGGCTGTTCCAAACTTCCAAGTTCTAAAAGGGTTATATCCGTAACATATCCGAAAATAAACTCTATAAGCGGAATAAGCCCTGATATTACCACCCCCGCTGACATTCCTCCTAAAAATGCAAAAACCCAGTCCCATAAAGGTCTTACGCCTGAAATTTCGCCCATATAAAAATCTATAAAAAGGATTAGAAAAAAATTAAGGATTGCAAGCTTTGCTCCCGTCTTAATAAAAACCCTTCTCTCTTTAAATTCCCGCGCCCAATAAACCCCGAAAAACGAATTGACCAAAAAATATATAAAAATTTCCAATTTTCCTTCGAGCATTACGGCAGCCGAACATGCAAGAAGAACAGAAAACATCATCCCCGTGTTTCTTCCGATAAAAATAGATACCAACATAGAGCCGGCGGCTACCGGTATGCCAAAATATAAGGATTGAGGGCTAAAAATATCGGAACCTGTTCCCAGCATATCAATTACGGCTACAGATAACTTTATTATAAGAAAAAAAAGAAGAAACAGACTTGATACAAAAATAAAATTCTTATTTTCATGAAAATTTTTCTCATCTTTATAACAAGACACGGTAAAATAAATTGTGAGCGAAATAATTAAAAGAATAAAGGTATTTGCTATTCCTTTCATAAAATTAATTTTATGCCTTGCCTGCAAAGCCAAAGCTTCCAACTTATCTATATGAACCTGCGCAACCTTATCCCCTTCTCTTAAAATCATTTCCCCCTGTTTTATTTCTTCATAAATAGGCGTTATTTCCAAAGCGGCTTTTTTTCTGCGCTCTTCGGTTTCATTTACGTTTAAAGTAATATTAGCTCTTATCAAACTTCGGACGATTATTTCGGTAATATTTATTATACCCTTTCTTTCATCCTTTAATATAGTTTCTCCTATAATTCCGCCGACCATTTCCTGCGCCTGATTTATATCGTAAAACTGTTTAAAAACATTTTCGGACTTAACAATATTCTCCTTTTTTGTTGCGACTGATCTTAAAATTATGCCTTTATCTATATTTTGCATAAGCATATATTTATCCGAAACAACTCCGTTATTATAAATAACAGATAAAACTTTTTCTATATACTTTGGTATATTATCGGAAAATTTATATTTTATAAGAAGATCATAAATATTATCGTCAAGATGTATGCCAAGCGCCTTATAAAAGTCAGATTTTTTTGCCGCAAACCGTTCGGCTGCATAATCTGTTTGCTTTTTTTCATCCTCGTCTGAAAAAACTTCTGAATCCTTTATAACCGCCTGAATTTCCGAAAAAGCTTTTGCTGTTCTTTTTATTAATGTATCGGCAAGATTATCATAGCAGTCATAAACCGTAAGCTGATTCTCTTTTGCATACTTTCTTTTATCTTCGGTTGCTTCCCGATCTATTACCAAAAACTCTTCTGTGGCTTTTATATCCTGTTTTGCTATATCTCCAATCTTATAATCATATCTTTTTATCATTCCTTTCGGATAAAGAGATATGAAAATAACCGTCGCAATTATAGCAAAAATCATTAATTTTAATATGCTTGAGCTATAAATGTTATCGGATAAATTTTTTATTCTTTTAAATTTCATTTTTTATGTTGTTTTATAAAATTATAATTAAAGAAGAAGGATGCAAAAGGATTTTATATAGTAGTTGCGCCTTTCATTCTATCCGCTTCCCCATATGCTCCGATTATTTTTTGCACAAGTTTATGCCGAACTACATCCTGATCCGAAAAAAAGATAAAGTTTATTCCCTGTATATCCCTTAAAATATCTTTTGCCTCCACAAGTCCGGACTTGCGATGAGACGGCAGATCTACCTGAGTAATATCGCCGGTAATAACAGCTTGTGAATTTAAGCCGATCCTTGTTAAAAACATTTTCATCTGTTCGGAGGTAGTATTCTGAGCTTCGTCTAATATAATAAAGGCGTCGTTTAAAGTTCTGCCCCTCATAAACGCCAAAGGGGCGACTTCAATTACGTTTTGTTCTGTCAATTCCGAGGCTTTCTCAAAACTCATCATATCATAAAGAGCGTCATAAAGAGGGCGTAAATAAGGATCTATTTTTTCCGAAAGGTCTCCGGGCAAAAAGCCTAAAGCTTCCCCCGCTTCAACCGCCGGTCTGGTAAGAATAATGCGATTAACTTTTTTTTTTATAAGAGCGGAAACCGCCATAGCCATAGCAAGATAAGTTTTGCCGGTTCCGGCTGGTCCTATTCCGAAAACAATATCAAATGAGCGTATAGCGTCAATATACTTTTTTTGAGAAAGGCTTTTTGGAGTAATCATCCTCTTTTTGCCTGTAATATAAAGATTGTCCGAAAATATATCTTTAAGCTTAACATTATCGTCTGCGCATATTATCTTTACGGCGTATTCTACGTCTGATAAATATACGGGATAGCCGCCTTTAATAATATCGTAAAGCTGTTCCAATATTTTTTTAGCCAAAGACAAGGATACCCTATCTCCGTCGCCCATAACCTTATTGCCTCTGGCGTTTAAATTGATATTTAATTCTTTGCTTATCTTTTTAAGATTCTCATTATTTTCGCCGAAAAGTATTTGAGCAAATCTATTATTTGAAAAAATTATTTCCATAAAACCTTTTACAATATTAATCTTTGCGGATCGCATTTGCTTCTTAATACAAAAAGCTCCTCTTTACTCGGAGGCTTTATTTGCGCCGCTTTAGAAGCGTTTATTTCAAAACCGATATTATCGACAATAGCTTTTTCTTCAATACCGGAATAATATCCTTTTAAATACATCCGTTTGCTTTGTTTATCAAATTCCAAAACCCCCATATCCGTTATTACGGCGTAAACTCCGCCTCCTGCAAGACCGGTTTCCTTTCTTGCATCCTCGCCGGAAAGCCATCCAGGACTTGTTAAATAATCAAGCTTTTCTACAAATCTTCTTTTTTCATGCTTCATAAAGACTATTACTCTATCGGCAAAAGAAGCTACATCCGCTCCGCCGCCGCTTCCGGCAAACCTTGCCGTAGGATTAAAATAATCCCCTATTACCGTAGAATTCAAGTTGCCGTATCTATCTATCTGAGCCGCTCCGAGTATGCCGACAATATTTTTGCCGGTAAATCTATTCTGCATAAAAGCAAAGGAATCGGCAAGAGTTCCGAAAATATCGGCGTTATACATCACTCTCGGATCTCCGACCGCAAGAGGTAAATCCTCAAGCGAAGATCCTATAGCTCCGGTTTCAAACATAATAACGCTCCTTTTAGCGTTTATATGTTTTGCAGCCATAGCCGCAAGCATAGAGATTCCGGTTCCGCAAAAAACAATATCGGAATCTGTTATACATCTTGCCGCGGCTATTGCCATCATCTCTTTTGAAGTATATTTTTCCATTATTTCTTTATTTATAATTTAAAAGATTTCTCCTCGATTAGTTCGTCGAAATAACATCCTGAAAAAATGTTCATCACAATAACGTGGCAGAAATAAAAAGCCTGTCATCTCAAGCGTAGCGAGAAATCCCTTTGTTATTTACTTTACCTTTTTATAATCATCCTTTTTTCTGTTTAAACATCTTTAATAACGGACGTTTCCTCTGTTTATATCCCTATAAAAATCCGCTGTATAACAAAGTGGTTTGTTCGTTTGTAAGGCGAAAAAAAATTTTAACCGCAGGAACATATGGAGTATTTCGAGGATTAAATTTTTTTTTCAACGCCGCAAACGGGCAAACTGCAAAGTTAGACAGCGGACTTTCTAACAATTTTTGTAGAATACCCCTTATCCGAATCCGCCTTTAAAACCTGAAGCCTTTTTGCCCCTATATTTTTTTCAAGCATATCCGCATGATCTTTTGTTTTATAAATATAGTTATCAAGATATTTGCTATAAAGAGAATCATCCTTTGCGTACTTTTCATACGTTTGTAAAAATTCCGGATCATAATCGTAACGCTTATAGCAAGCCGTAGGATATGCTCCATAAGGAGCTTCCACAACCGCGTCAACGCAAAAATGCGGTAGCGTATTTAAGCCGGAATTATTTTTCAGTTCGTCAGGCTCTACAATCTTTTCGCAGGTTACAATCAAATGTTTCGCCGCCTTTGCCTGCTCTATATCGCTAAAAGTCAAGCCTTCTATTCTTACGGTTCCTTTGCTGTCCGCAGTCTGAGCATGAATAATCGCCACATCGGGATTAATAGCCGGAACCAATACTACTTTGGAAGCCTTTTCCCCTTTTTCAAAAGGATTATCAATAACTATCAGTTTATCTGCGGGAAGCCTTTTATCCTTTCTTCTAATATCCGCCGAAAAACCCCATTTCTCTATTATATCCGAGCCGAGCGAGGTTGTAGTAGGCAAAAAAGGAACCCCCATAGCCCCCGCCATAAACCTTAACGTCATCTGATAATTAGAATAATCCTCTATCAAAATACTTTTTAAACAAGCAGCCTTTGCGAATCTGATACAGGTGGGCGCAAACCTTCCTGTTCCCGCATAAGCAAGCTCTATTTTGGAAACCGCGCCCGCCCCTATTAATTCGTCCGCTCCCTGTCCGTTGGAATGAACATAAAGATGAAGCCCGCCTATATTCTGCCTGATTATCTCATATACCGCAGCCATAGGATTTCTGTTTAAAGTAAATCCGCCTATGCAGATATGGGCATTTTGAAGCACAAATTTTGAAATAGCTTCGGATAAGCCCATTATTTTATTATTACTTTTCAAATGTTCCCTTTTTGATACTTCTTTTAAATCGTCCTGAATTTTAATGTGGTAAATTTTTATATAGCGCTATACTTTGCGCCTCCGAATATTTCCAATGCTCCCTATAATAAAAAAATTGCAATAGCAAATCAAATAATATATGCTATGATTTTTAACCGAATAAAATAAGTTTATTTCAAAAAGCAATTTTTTTTAAAAAAAATATCAGTAAAAATCATAATTATCTTTGTTGGATACAACCTTTAATAAGAGCCTTGCGCAACAAAGGATTTTGTTTATTTTTAACGGCAGAAATAGATTAAATATCTATACTAATATAACACAAAAAATAGACAAAATAAAAAGTCAAGCAAGGCTTTTAATACGGATTCATTAATGAATATTACCGAATTATCCTATTTTGCCTCTTTCATACTTTTTGTAATTTTTGTTTTAGCGTTTGATCTGCTGTTTGTAGGGCGTAAAACCCATATAGTGTCATTTAAGGAATCGACTATTTGGACATTAATTTGGATTTCGTTTGCTATTCTATTTTATATCTTTTTAAAATTTTACGGAGAGCGCCTGCACGGAATAGAATGCAACGAAGAGCTGTTGCAAACGGCAAAACGCTATGCGGATTACCTACCTCTATCGGCAAATGCGGAAAATTTTCAGCAAAACCTTACCTTATATCGAAATAATATCTCCCTTAGTTTCATTACCGGATACATAATAGAATATACCCTTTCAATTGATAATCTGTTTGTTATATTAATGATACTAACATCCTTTTCCGTAAGACCCCAAAACTATAAGCCGGTTCTTTTTTACGGAATACTCGGAGCGGTTGTTCTGCGCTGCATATTCATTTTTGCCGGAGCCGCCTTAATTCACCAATTCCATTGGATATTAACCCTTTTCGGCATCTTTTTGGCATATTCCGGCATAAAAATCTTTTTAAATAGAAATAAAGAGGAAAAAATAGAACCTCAAAAACATTGGTTAGTAAAATTTTTATCAAAACATTTTCCGGTTTTTCAACGTTATGTAGGAAAAAAATTTTTTATTAGACGCAATGAAAAAATCTTTATAACTCCGCTATTTATAGTGGTAATGCTGATAGAATTTACGGACCTTGTATTTGCTTTGGATTCTATTCCCGCAATCTTTGCAGTAACAACCGATCCTTATATTGTATTCTTTTCCAACATATTTGCCATAATCGGCTTACGGTCATTATTTTTTATGCTTGCCAACATAGTGAATAAATTCAGATACTTAAAAATAGGAATATCTTTGCTTTTGATTTTTGTAGGAATAAAATTAATTTTTGAAAGCAAGCTTGCAGACATAGGATTTAAAATCGAACATTCCCTTTATATTATCTTAACCATAATTATATTAAGCATTCTGTTTTCGGTTATATTTCCTAAAAAAAAGGATAATATTATATAATCTGTAAGCTGCTTATCTCCGATTAAAAATTCGTATTTTCGATAAAAAAATTAAACGCTGTTTTCTTTATATACCCCTATATATTAGACTTTTTATTGCCGTGTTTTACCCCGCTCAATCTATCCCGCTTAATTTTAATTTTTTTTTATTGCTTTATTTATATTTTTTTTCAATGTCGACTTACTATTCCCTTGACAACATATTTTAACAAAGCATACATTATAGCGAAAAAATATGGCATTTGATATTCGCTACAGATCCAACATTCTGCTTAAACCTCGTTTTCTTATTAATTTTGCTATAAATTTCGATATACCGTAAAAACATACTATAACTTATTTAAAAAAAATTACCGCCATTTTATTGCCGGGGGCAATTATGAAAAAATATTTTAATTATGCTTTTATCTTCTTTCTATTCTTTTATTTAACCTCTCCGATATGCTCGGGACTTGAACCTAATCAAGATACAATAATAAAATCTCAAGAAAAAATGCAGCGAATGCACGAAAAAGAACAAAACATATTAGAGCGGCAAAACAAAGAACAAGAATTGCT
>JAOZTP010000092.1 GCA_029939135.1 Desulfobacterales bacterium | reverse complement strand
TCGACTCTTTTTAGCGAGGCTTTTGATAAGAATATATTTTTGACCTCTCCCGCAACGACACTTTTTGCGTTAAGAACAATTGCAGTTTTATGGAAAAGAGAAAAACAGAATAAAAACGCTATGGAAATAGCAAAAAGAGGCGGTCTTTTATATGATAAATTTGCTCTTTTTTACGATCGGCTTTTAAAGGTGGGAGACTATTTGGATAAAGCAAATTTGGCTTGGGAGGACTCTTTGGCAAAGCTTAAAACCGGAAAAGGCAACCTTATGACTCATGTTGAAAAAATAAAACGGCTTGGGGCAAAAACTTCTAAAAATCTTCCTCAAAACGAAGAGGAGAAGGATGAGGAAAATTTTTAAACGGAATGCCTCGTCAATAAAAGTCGCCGCGTAAATAAGCTTGAAAGAATATAACTATCGTAGGATTTTATAAAAAGACAGATGAAATAATAGAGGGATTTGTTTGTTTCTATTATAATAAAGGGATTTCTCCTCTCTTCGTTCGTCGAAATGATATGGCAAAAAAGGTTTGTCAAAACAATATGGTAGAAATAAGAAGCCTGTCATTTCGAGCGAAGCGAGAAATCCCTTTATTATTGCGATTAAATATCTTTAATAATGTGGCTTTCCTCGCTTTGCTTGAGAAAGACAGGTTCTTTTTATGGAAACGGCTTATAATTTAAAATATCGGTTATAGCGGTTTTAAATTCTTCGGCTTTATCTTTGCGAACTAAAACTTTAAATAAAACATTTTCTTTATAAATCTCTTCTACGGTTTTGGCTTTAAAGATTTCTATTATATGTTTAATGGATGTTATATCATTATACTTTGCCGTAAAAGTAATATCTGCGGTTATAATTTTTTTTTTAACTTTAATATCCGCAAGCGCCTTTTTTAAAATTCCGGAATAAGCCCTTATAAGTCCGCCTGTTCCGAGTTTTACTCCTCCGAAATATCTTGTAACTACAGCGGCTATTTCCCCTATCCCTGAATTTATTAAAACGGTTAACATTGGCTTGCCTGCGGTAGAACGGGGTTCGCCGTCGTCGCTCATTCCTACAAAAGCAGAGCTTCTTGGCTCGCCCGTTTGATAAGCCCAGCAGTTATGAGAAGCGCTTGGGAATTCTTTTTTTATTTTTTCTATAAATTTTTTTGCCTCTTCAATAGAGGACGCCCTTTGAACCGTTGCTATAAAGCGGCTTTTTTTTATGGTTTCGGATGCCCGCGTGGGCGAAGCCGGAATTTTAAACTCGTTATTCATGTTTTATAATTCTCCGAAAATTCGGACGGCAAATTTTAATGTCGATTAAATTTTAATTTTATAAGGCGTTTTTTATATATAAGGGCAAATCATAAAAAAGTTTTTTACCCTATATAAGGTCTTCTTAAAATCGTATCTTTGCGCCAAAATTTATCGTCTCTTTGCTTATATCCTATATTATAATGAAGCCCGCGGCTTTCTTTTCTGAAAATTGAGCATTTTACGATTAAATCTGCTGTAAGCGCTATATTTCTTAATTCTATAAGATCAGACGTCACTTTGAAATCCCAGTAATATTCTTTGATCTCTTTTTGTATTATTTCGATTCTTCTTTGAGCCCTTTCCAATCTTTTATCGGATCTGACTATGCCTACATAATTCCACATAAGTCGTCTTATTTCATCCCAGTTATGAGTAACCATTATTACTTCGTCGCTGTCTGTAGTTCCGGTTTCGTTCCAGTTCGGCGGGGTCGGGATTGAAGCGTTTATGTTTTTTATTTCCAAAATTGCCTTTTGCGCAGTTCTGTTTGCAAAAACGGCGGCTTCAAGCAAAGAGTTGCTTGCGAGTCTGTTTGCCCCGTGAAGTCCCGTGCATGCTGTTTCTCCTACGGCATAAAGCCGGTTTATGTTTGTTCTGCCATGTATGTCCGTTAAAACTCCGCCGCACATGTAATGGGCTGCGGGAACTACGGGTACCGGATTTTTTGTCATGTCTATGCCAAAGGTAAGGCATTTTTTATAAAGATTTGGAAAACGTTTTTTTATAAATGATGATTCTTTATGAGATATGTCAAGATAAACGGAATCGCTTCCGCCGGTTTTTAATTCGTTATCTATTGCTCTTGCAACAACGTCTCTGCATGCAAGCTCCGCTTGTTTATCATATTTTTGCATAAATTTTTTACCGGAAGCGTTAAGAAGTATGCCTCCTTCTCCTCGCACCGCTTCGGAGATTAAAAAGTTTTTTGCCTGCGGGTGATAAAGACAGGTAGGGTGAAACTGAACAAATTCCAAGTTTGCGACTGCGGCTCCGGCTCTATAACCCATAGCGATTCCGTCTCCGGTGGCAATATCAGGGTTGCTTGTATATAAATACGCTTTTCCGGAGCCGCCTGTGGCAAGAAGCGTAGCGCCTGCGGAAAATGTTTTCACTTTTTTTCGGTTAATATCCAAAACATAAGCCCCGCAGCAATAATCTTCATGAGTGGTTATTATGCTTCCTCTTTTAAGGCGGGTAGAACATGTTATAAGATCTATTGCTATATGATTTTCGTAAATTTCTATATTGTTATGATTTTTTACATGCTGGACAAGCGCTCTTTCAATTTCCAACCCGGTCATATCATGGCTGTGAAAGATTCTTTTTTTGGAATGCCCGCCTTCTCGTCCCAAATCAAAGGCGTTTTCGTTGTCCGAAGGATTTATATTCTCTTTACGGCTGAATTTTACTCCGAGTTCAATTAACTCGCGTATATGTTTGGGACCTCCGTTTACTACTATTTCAACGGTTTCGGGGTTGCATAAGCCGTCTCCCGAAGCAAGAGTGTCTTGTATATGAAGATCAAACGAATCGCCGCTGCTTTTGCAAACGGCGGCTATTCCTCCTTGCGCCAAACTGGTATTGCTTTCCATAATATTTTTTTTGGTAACTATACAGACCTTGCCGTGTTCCGCAGTTTTCAAAGCAAATAAAAGTCCCGCTATTCCAGCGCCTATAACCAAAAAATCGGTTTTGTATTCCATTATTTATCCTTTAATATGACAAGTTTTTTAAGTTAATTCCAAGATAAAAATTAATCTTCTCTTGACTTATTACCATTTTACATAATAATTTAACTTGAAGAAACGATTGTTAATTTTTGTTTTAAAAATTATAATATGTCAATATTTTATTTAAGGTTTTAATTTAAAAATGATCTCTTTTGATTTGGAATGCGAAAACGGGCACTCTTTTGAAGGATGGTTTCAAGACTCCTGCTCCTTTGATAGACAGCAAAAGGACGGGTTATTATCCTGCCCCGTATGCAATAACTCCGCCATTTATAAACTGCCTACCACTTTTGGCATAAAAAAATCAGGGTTGTCCCATAAAGATTCGGCTTCCTTATCGCAGCTTAATAAAAAGATTCAAAATACCGCAAAGGTTTTGAATGAATTTTTGGAAAAGAATTTTGAAGACGTAGGAACCGATTTTACTAAAGAGGCTCTTAATATACATTACGGTTTAAAGGAGCCTACGAATATAAGAGGGGTCAGCACTAAAGAAGAGGAGAAGGTTCTTGCCGAAGAAGGCATTAAATTTATAAAAATGCCTCGTTTGTCGGATGCAAATATCGATAAGGAACAGGATTGAAAGTATAAAAAATATTTATGATTAAAATTATTTGGATATAAAAAAGGAGATTTTATGAAAGCTTTGATTTATGGCGGAATAGCCGCAGTTTTGGGAATAATAGGGCTGGTTATTTGGTTTAAACCGTTTTTAAATATAATAACCGGAATTGTTCCTATTATGCTTATATTAGGAGGCGCTCTTGCCTTGTATATCGGTTATGATGAATTTCAAAGCGCAACCGAACAAAAGGGCTGCGGTTTTAGCGAAGATTCCGAAGATAAGATTAAGGGCTGCGAAGAGGAAATAACAAAACTTAAAGAAGAGATTACCGTTTTAAAAGAGGATAAAAGCTAATACGATTTTGCTTAATATTCGTTATTAATAAAGAAAAAAATCAGAAATAAGCTTTTTATACTCTTTTATTTCATGTTCCCAAGATTTTGCTATTTCGGATACGGGTTCAAGACTTTCTATGCGTTTGCGGATCCGTTTTGAGCCTAATATTAAATCTATCGGTTTTTTGACGAATTCATATTCGTAAGGCGGATTTTTCCAGCAAAAATCTTCCTTAAACAGGCTTAAAAAAAGCTTTAAAAATTTTAAAGAGGTAATATAAGGATTATAAACTTTAGGGTCGGAGATATGTATCTGAAATCCCCTGCATACCGAATCTTTCCATTTGTTATATGCCGGCTGGAAAAAAACCGGTCTTATAACGGCGCCTTTAATATTACCTATGTCGTAAGCGCTTAAAATTTTTTCTATATCTATAAACGGCGCTCCGAATATTTCAAATGGTTGGGTTGTTCCTCTTCCTTCGGATATGTTTGTTCCTTCCCATATAACCTGTCCCGGATATACAAGAGCCGAAGCCGGAGTAGGAAGGTTTGGAGACGGAGGTATCCAAACCAGCTTTGTATCTTCAAAAAACATATTCCTTTTCCAGTTTTTAAGCGGAATAACCGTTATATTTGCGTCTATTCCGAAGCGTTTATTAAATAAAAGGGCGATTTCTCCTATTGTAAGCCCGTGCTGCATTGGCATTGGAAATCTGCCTACAAAGGAGCGATAATCATCTTCAAGTGCTCCGCCTTCTATTTTCACGCCTCCTAACGGGTTTGGTCTGTCTAAAATAATTATTTGTTTGTTATATTTTTTTGCCGCTTCCATGCAATAGGATAGGGTGTAAATAAAGGTATATACGCGAGTTCCGACATCTTGCAGATCTACAATAAGGGCGTCTATAAGATTCATCTCTTTTTCGGAAGGTTCTCTTCTATTTTTGTAAAGACTGAATACAGGAATTTTTAAAAAAGGATCAATTATGTCTTTAGATTCTTTCATGTTATCCTGTTTTTCGCCGAAGATTCCGTGCTGGGGAGAAAAAAGCGCTTTTAGCTGTCCGGGAAAAAGATTATTCAAACATATAGCGCCGTGTATAAGTTTTGAATTTACCGACGCTTGATTGCAAAGATAGCCGAGCCGTTTATTTTTTAAAATTTCCGGCGGGCTTGCAATTAAATTATCCAAACCTGTTTTAACTCTGCTCATTATGAACCTCGAAAATATTTGCGATTTAATTTTAGAAGCAAAAAAGGAATATTTATTATTTTAATAAAGGGGTTTCTCGCTTCGTTCGAGACGACAGGCTTCTTATTTTTACCTTGTTATTTTAACAAATATTATTTTTGTTTCTCATTTAGACGATCAAAGCGAGGAGAAATTTTTTAATTAAATTATAAACGGAAGCAAGAATAAGGCGTAAAGTAGAAGTTGTCAAATCGTAAAATGTTTTGTAGTAAATAAACCGCTTCCTGCGTAAGATTATATGACATTTCATTTTACATTAAGAGTATTAAGCGATTTTATCCGATTTTTTAAAAAATAGGGCATAACAATATATGGATAAACAGGAAAATAATAATAATTCGAATAAATATAAGTATCTTGTAGATAATTTTATATTAACCGAAAATCAGCTTGAAAAGGTTTTTGCAGATTCCAAAGAATATCATAAAGATGTGGAAACCATACTTATAAACGACTTTAAAATTTCGGCAAAGCAGATTCTTTATTCTTTAAGCGATTATTTTAAGGCTCCGTTTTTTAATTATAAAAAGGGCATAAAGCCGCCGTTAAAGTCTTTTTTGAAAACAAAAACCGAATTTATGAGAAATAATTTTTGGGTTCCTTTTGAACAGACCGAAAAAAATATAAAGATAGCCGTTAATAATCTTAAAAATTATCAACTTATTAACTCCATAGAGTCAATATGTTACGAGTATGATATAGAATTTTATATGGCTTTAAAAAACGATATATTAATTTTAATAGATATATTGGAAAAGGATGCGGGCAAAGATATAAAAAAAATATCGGTTTCCAATCTGCAAACCGCACCCGATAAAGAGGAAAGCGAGGCGGTAAGGCTTGCAGACGAGATTATAACCGAAGCTTATAAATTAGGAGCTTCCGATATTCATATAGAACCTTATCCTGGAAAAGAGAAAACCGAAATAAGAATAAGAACAGACGGAATTTGCCAACTACACAAAACCATAGATAGTAAATACAGAAATTCTCTTATATCAAGAATTAAAATAATGGCGAGACTTGATATAGCCGAAAGAAGAAAACCTCAAGATGGAAAGATACAATTTAAAACTAATGAAGGGGAAAATATAGAATTAAGAGCCGTAACAATTCCTACGCAGGGCGGATTGGAGGATGTCGCGCTTCGTATTTTGCCGTCCGGAGATATTATGCCGCTTGAAGATATGAGATTTTCGGAGAGAAATTATAAAAAGTTTATTGAAGCGGTTAAGAAGCCGAACGGAATTATTATTGTATGCGGACCTACGGGATCCGGCAAAACAACGACTTTGCATTCGGCTCTTTACAAAATAAATAAGCCAGATAAAAAAATATGGACTGCCGAAGACCCTGTTGAAATAACAAAAAAGGGGTTAAGGCAGGTGCAGGTAAATTCCAAAATAGGCTTTACATTTGCAGCTGCAATGCGTTCTTTTTTAAGAGCGGATCCTGATGTTATTATGGTAGGGGAGATGAGGGATAAAGAGACAGCAAAAATAGGAGTCGAAGCCGCTTTAACTGGACATTTGATATTATCGACTCTTCATACCAATAACGCGTCCGAAAGTATTGCAAGGCTTTTGGAGATGGGCATAGAGCCGTTTAATTTTGCAGATTCCATATTAATTATTCTTGCTCAAAGACTTGCGCCTACTTTATGCCCAAACTGCAAAGAAAAATATCATCCGCAAGAAGAAGAATATATAAACATAGTAAAAGAATTCGGAAAGGATGAGTTTGATACTTTTGTAAATATACCGTATTCAAAGGATTTTTTTTTATATAAGCCTACGGGATGTAGCAATTGCGGCAAAACCGGTTATAAGGGACGGATTGCTATTCATGAATTGCTTGTAGGAACTCGAGAGATTAAAAGATTGATAAAAAAGGAGGCTGGCGCCGAAGATATAAGAAGATCGGCTAAAAAGGATGGGATGACAAGTTTAAAGCAGGACGGGATAATAAAAGTTTTTAAGGGATTGTGCGATTTGAAGCAGATTAAGCGGATAACTTTGTAATTTGTTATCCGGCAAACTTTAGTTTTAATTAACTTTGTAGTTTCTCGGCTTTAAGGCGTTGAAGAGGTTGTTTAATTAAGAGATTTATCCTCGCTTTGATAGTCTAAATGAGAAGCAAAAATAACATTCGTCAACAAGACGGAAGAAAAAATTTTCCTGTCATTTCGAGCGAATCGAGAAATTTCTTAATTATTTTTTGCGATTAAATTTTTTAATAATGGGCGTTTTCTCTGTTTATATTCGATCATGAGATATTAAAAGTTTATTTGCGTAGCGGCTTTTATCAATTGGAAAACAATTTTTAATAAGATTTGCGTTGTTTAAAAAGCGCAGTGAAAAATTTCAAGAGGCAAGCAAAAGCGAAGTAAACAAACTTTTATAACTTTAAAGCGTTGAAATCGAACAAATATCATTTCTACCGAAGGAGAAATAGTAAAAAGAGTATGTATATAAATGAAAAACAGATAATATTGGCTTCCGAATCGGAAAGAAGAAAAATTTTATTAGAAGATGTTGGGATTGATTTTATCGTAATACCGAGCAATTTTGACGAAGAAAAAATTCCGGCATCCGAGCCGGAAGATTATACGATAGCCTTATCTAAAGCAAAAGCCGAAACTGTGGCGGTCAACCGCCCGAATTCTTGGATAATAGCGGCGGATACAATAGTAGTTGCGGGTAAAGAGATACTTGGCAAGCCGAAATCAAGACAGGGCGCTTTTGATATGATAAAAAAATTAAGCGGAAATATTCATACAGTTTATACCGGTTATTACATAACTTTTTATGCGGAAAAGAAAAGTTTTAAAGGATGCGAAAAAACTTATGTTTGCTCTAAAGATATTTCGGAAAAGGAGATTATCCATTATCTTGACAACGGCAAACCTTACGATAAATCTGGCGGCTACTCCCTTTTAGGTCCAAGCTCTTTATTTATAAAAAGTATAAACGGATCTTATACTAATGTTTTGGGGCTGCCGGTATGCGAAATAATGGAGATTTTAATCAGAGAACGGATTGCGGTTCCCGGATAATTTCGGTTTATAACTTCGTAATTTGTCCATTTTCCGCGTTGAAAAGATTTTTTAATCCTCGAAATATTATATATATTCCTGCGGTTAAAAAATCTTTTC
>JAOZTP010000007.1 GCA_029939135.1 Desulfobacterales bacterium | reverse complement strand
AAAAAGATTACGGCTCTATGTTAAAAGCTGAAATAAGAGCAAGAAAAACAGGCGCCGTATATGCGTCCGATTCCGAGCCTCTTGTAGCAGACGATCCTGATCTGGAACCGGTAAAAGGAATCTCTTACTCAATATCAGACGCTGTAATTCCTATTTTATCATTTGTTCTGATTACAATTGTCGGGTTATGGTATAATGGCGGCGGCATGGAAGCGGGCAAATCGATAAAAGATGCCTACGGCGATGCTGACGCTTCGGTAGTTTTAACATGGGCTGCATTTATCGGCTCAATAATAGCCGGCTCAATTGCTATTTTAAAAGGAAAATTATCTCTTAAAGCTACGGTAGATTCATGGGTTGCGGGATTAAAAACCATGATGACCGCAGTTATTATATTAGCCCTCGCTTTTGCGTTAAAAGCGGTTATAGGCGAAATGAAACTTGCGGAATGGCTTATAAATTCAACTCAGGGCGTTCTTTCAGGACAATGGCTGCCTTTAATCACATTTATAATAGCGTGCATTATAGCGTTTGCCACAGGAACCTCTTGGGGAACAAACTCTATTTTAATGCCTATAGTTATTCCTGTAGCTGCAGGGTTATCAACCTCTCCGGGAGAGGTTAGCATGTTGATGACCGCTACTATGGGAGCGGTATTAACCGGCGCGGTATTCGGAGACCACTGCTCGCCTATTTCCGATACTACAATCTTATCCTCTATGGCGGCGGGATCGGATCATACCGACCATGTGAAAACCCAGATACCTTACGCCACAACCGCCGCGCTTCTTGCAATTGTATTAGGATTTATACCGGCAGGTTTGGGAGTAGCCGCTTGGATAAGCTTAATAGTCGGCTGCGTCCTGCTTTGGTTTATAGTAATGAAATTCGGAAAACAGATAGATGCGCAAGGCAATATAATAGAATAACAATATAGGTTGCGGGCTGCGTCTATATTGCCCGTATAACTTATAAAAAACGTCAAATTAAAAACCCCCTCGTTTGAGAGGGGTTTTTAATTTGAAAAAAAATGAAAAATAAAATTGAAAGAGTTTGATCTATTAAAAAGCCCCGTTTACGGAACAAATCTTATAGAAGCAAATGCCGGAACAGGCAAAACTTATACTATAACCGCGCTTTTTTTAAGGCTTCTATTAGAACGCGGACTTGACCCGGACAACATACTTGCCGTTACCTTTACTAATGCGGCGGCTTATGAACTTAAGGAAAGAATACGCCAAAAAATATATGAAGCGACAAAAATATTCTCTTATAATATAAAACTTCCCGACAACATAAAAAAAGAACTGTATATAAACGATCCTTTTCTATTAGAATTGTATGAAAAACAGACGGATAAAAAAAAGGCTTATAAGCTTTTAAATGCGGCTTTAACAGACTTTGATACTGCGTCCATATTTACAATACACGGTTTTTGCCGTCGAATATTGGATGAAAACAGCTTTGAAAGCGGAGCCTTATTCGATACTGCACTTATTACGAATGCGGACTCTTTTTTAATTGAAATAGCCGAAGATTTTTGGAGAAAAAATACATATAAGCTTACTCCCTTATATGCATGTTATTTGAAAAATAATATATCGGTTAACTATTTATACCAACTGATAAAAGATATTAAAACAAGCGGATTTATAAAAATTTTACCGAATTATAAAGATATTGAAAAAATAGAGGCGGAAGAAAAAAAATTAACGGAAGCAGGTTATAATAAAATATTAAAAAATATTAGGGCATTATGGGAACAGGAAAAAAATAATATAACGAATATTTTAGAACTGGAAAAAGGCTTAAATAGAAACAAATACAGAAAAACAAGCATACCTTATTGGATAGAGGCTATGGATGATTTTGTTTTACTACCGAATAACCCTTTTTTATTTGATAAATTTATCAAGTTTACCTCCGCAGAGATTGAAAAATCCACAAAAAAGAGCTTTACGCCCATATCCCATCCTTTTTTTATATTATGCGATAATCTTGTTTCGCAAAACAAAAAACTTTTACATTTTTTTGACGCAAAGCTTATGAGGTTAAAGCTTAATTTTATATCTTATTTTAAGTATGAGCATAAAAAACGTAAAAAAAATCTTAATATCCGTTTTTTCGACGATCTAATTACGGAGCTTTACGACGCTTTGCAAGGCAAATCTGGAGAAAAACTTATCGCCGGAATAAAAAAACGATTTAAAGCCGCTATGATAGACGAGTTTCAGGATACGGACAGGTTTCAATACGAAATTTTTTCTAAAATATTCGGCAAAAGCCAAAATTATCCGCTTTTTTTAATAGGAGATCCAAAGCAGGCTATTTACGGTTTTAGAGGCGCCGATATCTTTACCTATATAAAAGCCGCAAAAAAAACAGATGAAAAATATACGTTAAAAGAAAACAGACGAAGCTCCCTTTTATTAATAGAAGCGGTAAATTCAATATTTAAAAATAATCCCAATCCCTTCTTGTATAAGGATATATCCTTTATCCCTTCTTCTTATCCTAATGATAAAATTGAAAATAAAAGCTTTATCGTAAATAATATAGAGAAATCCGGAATAAGAATATGCCTTTTAAAAATCGGCGACAAAAAACCGAATAAGGAGAATATACAAAAAACCATAAGCCGATATTGCGCTCTCAAGATTGCAGATTTAATAAAACTCGGGGAAAAAAAAAAGGCTTTGATAAAAGATACTCCGCTTGAGCCGCAAGATATAGCCGTATTGACAAGAACAAACAAAGAGGCGCTTATAGTTCAAAAAACGCTTCGTTTCTTTAATATAAAAAGCATATTATATAAGACCGGCAACATTTTTGAAACCGAAGAAGCTTATGAAACCGCAATGCTTCTTGCCGGAATTGTAAATTATGAAAACTCTGCGGCGGTAAAATCCGCGCTTGCCTGTAAAATGTTCGGGTTGACGGCTCAAGATATTTATAACCTTTGGGAAACCGATATTTTATGGGATCAAAAAAAAAAGAGCTTTCGAGAATATAATAAAATATGGAAAAACCAAAGCTTTATAAAAATGTTTAATTATATGGCGCAAAAAGAAGAATTTTTTTCAAACCTAATAACAAGAGAAAACGGAGAAAGAAGAATAACCAATTTAATTCATGTTATGGAAATGTTAAACAACATTCATATAGAAAAAAAAGCGGACATGTTTGAATTAACAAAACTGTTGGAGGATAAAATAGCAGGCGCAAAAGAAAACGCTCCCGAAGAGGAAGCGCTTTTACGTTTGGAAAGCGACCAAAACGCAGTTGTAATAGTTACAATTCACAAAAGCAAAGGACTTGAATATCCCATTGTTTTTGCTCCTTTTATATCCGCCGGAGCAGAATTTAAAAAAAAAAACAAATCTTTAAAATTTCATGACCGAAACAACGAGTTATGCCTTGATATAGGTTCTAACGACTTTAAACAAAATGAAATAATAGCCGAAAAAGAGACTCTCGCCGAAAATATAAGGTTGCTATACGTTGCGGCTACGCGCGCAAAATATCTTTGCTATTTGGGATGGCAGCCTTCGGAAATCTCCCCGTCTTCGGCTACGGCTTATTTATTAAAAAACGCATATCAGGACGATTCGGATAATAAGGAAGCGTCTGATAAAACCAATCAGGATTATACATATAACCAATTAAAAAAACTTGAAAAAACATCTAAAAAAAGCGTTAAAATTTTAGAAATAAAAGAGCCCGAAGAGGATGATAAAATCGAAAAAATTCAGCCTATTGAAAATATCTGCGATTTTACGATAACGCAAAAAATATTCTCCGGCAAAATAGGCAGAAACTGGGAAATAAACAGTTTTAGCTCTATTACTTCAAGCATAGACGAAAAGCCCGATTTTTTTAACTCTTATAAAAATAATGAAAAAGAGGATAAAAAAACCGCTTTTTTTGAATCCGAAAGCGGAGCCGGCTTTGGAATATTTATACATGACATTCTTGAACATACCGATTTTTCAACTAAAACCGTATCTCCGTCCATTGCCGAAAAACTTTCGGAGTATGGATATCCCGCCTCGATGGAATCTGCCGTATCGGATATGATAAAACATCTAACCCATGCATCTCTTGATTTAAAAAATAAGGATTTTATTTTATCAAATCTTGATAATGAAAAAATAATAAAGGAATTCGAGTTTTATTTTCCTATAAAGTCGATTTTATGGAGCAAACTTTCGGTATTATTTGAAAACGGGTTTGGGTATGATGAAAAAATAAAACAAATAGATAAGAATACCATAAAAGGATTTATGAGAGGCTTTATAGATATGGTATTTATGTATAAGGATAAATTTTATATAATAGACTGGAAATCAAACCGGCTGGGAGATAATATAACCGATTACAACCAAGACGCCATGTTATCCGCAATGATGGAGCATCATTATATACTTCAGTATCATATATATACTGCGGCGTTAGATAGATATTTAAAGATAAAAATAAAAGACTACGATTACGAAAAACATTTCGGAAAAGTTTTTTATATATTCTTGCGCGGAATAAACAAGGATAAATCTCCGAAATTCGGAGTTTTTATCGACAAACCTTCTAAAGCGGTTATAACAAAATTAAACGATTTTTATTTTGGTTAGCGGCCCCTCTAATGCCGTGTTTATATCTATCTATGAGACGTTTAAGTTTGTTTGCTCGGCTTTTTGAGGGGTTTTAACTTGATTATACGAAAAATAATTAAGGGATTTCTCGCTTTGCTCGAAATGACTATACAGGAAGCTTTTTTGCTTGTCATTTCGACAAACGCAGCGAGGAGAAATCTCTTAATTAAATTATAAACAGAGCAAACGATCATTATTAAAAATATTTTTATAATAATAGAATTTAAATTTATAATAAAATGGTTTGTTCGTTTATGCGGCGAGTAATAATTTTTAATCACAAAAAATAATGATGAAATTTCGATGGATAACAAAGTAGCATGTTAGATTTTCTATATACAACCTTTCCGGTATCAGGCGTTACAACCTACATATTTGTTCCGGCTTTTACCGCTTTTTTTATATCTTTTTTTACCGCTATGGGCGGAGTATCCGGCGCTTTTATGCTTCTGCCTTTTCAGATGAGCATATTAAACTATACAGCGCCTTCGGTAAGCGGCACCAACCAGTTATACAATATTGTGGCGATACCAAGCGGAGTATGGCGCTATATTAAAGAAAAAAGAATGGTATGGCCATTGGCATGGACGGTAATAATAGGAACAATGCCGGGAGTTTTTATCGGCGCATGGATAAGACTTACATATCTTCCTGACGCCCGCAATTTTAAATTTTTCGCAGGCTTGGTTTTGTTTTATATAGGAATAAAATTATTAAAAGATATAATTAAAAAATCCGGCTCAAATAAAAAACAACCTGATATAACCGGAGACTTTATAGTAACGGATACATCCTTTTCTTTAAAAAGAGTAAAATTTAAATTCAACGGAGAAAATTTTTCTTTTTCGGTTTTCGGAATACTGATTTTATGTTTTATCGTAGGCATATTAGGCGGCATATACGGAATAGGCGGCGGCGCTATAGTAGCTCCGTTTTTCGTAACCTTTTTTAAGCTTCCGATTTATATTGTAGCCGGGGCGACTTTAATGGGAACGTTTGTAACCTCCATAGCCGGAGTGGCGATCTATCAAATATTATCCGCTTTTTATACTAACTTAAATGTTGCGCCGGACTGGTTTTTGGGAATCTCTTTCGGAATAGGCGGATTTTTTGGCATGTATCTGGGCGCAAGATGTCAAAAATATTTTCCTTCTTATATTATAAAACTGATATTATGCGTATCGATTCTATTTGTAAGCGGAAAATATATACTGGGGTTTTTATTATAACAATATTAACCGTGTCTTAACGCAAGCTTCTCAAACATTGTTATAAGCCCGCCTCCTATCATATAAACCGATTCTATTCCTATCATTTCTTCGACGGAAGAATCAAAAAAAAGATTAAGCTCCGAATCGAATCCGGGTTCCGCTTTCCAATAACATATTAAAACCGGAACTTTAGGCAGAGGATATAAAACAAATGAAATGTCGGCTTTATAATGAGTTTTGATATCCTTTCCGCTAAAAATTTCAACAACATACTCAAAAAACATAGTATATCTATCCGCAATATTTTTAAGCGATTTTTCAAATCTCTGCCCGAAAAGATGCTGCCATCTTTTGCCGCCTTCCAATTCTCTAAAAGGAATCCATTTGCCGAAAACCGGCATTTCGGAAGCGTTTATTATATAATTAAATACAGGAACGCATATCCATTGATTAACATGAAGGTCTGTGTAGATATCCCCTTTTGAATCAACCGTAAAATCTTTGCCCAAGCATTTTATTGTAATCTTGCCGTTTTTAAAGGGCGCTTTAAGCTTTTTTGCGGCGTCTTCAAGATTTACGCCGGATATTTTTTTTCTTGTTTCCTCTATAATAGCCCTTGCATCCGCTACCCCCGCTACTCCTCTTCCTTTTTTATCCGCATGCTTTGCAATTATTTCTTTGGGAAGATCCGGGCATTCGGAGATATGTTTTTTTCCTGTATATACCGCCCCTGCAAATGCCAAACAGGTTTTTTCATT
This sequence comes from Desulfobacterales bacterium, assembly GCA_029939135.1. Classification (GTDB taxonomy): domain Bacteria; phylum Desulfobacterota; class Desulfobacteria; order Desulfobacterales; family JAFDMD01; genus JAFDMD01. The sequence goes on along the minus strand of JAOZTP010000007.1, from coordinate 20,862 downwards.
ACATTTTTTACAGTTTGATTTATTAAGAAGCTTAAATATTTCCATAGCGTTTGCGAATTCCGCCATAATAATTTTCTCCTATTTTTAAGGCGTTTGAATAAGAAAAAATTTTGTTAATAAAATCCCGAGCCATACCCCGATTATTCCGATTAAAGCCTGAAGAAATATATTTGCGAAAGAGGCTATAATTCTTCCGGCTTCGATTAATTTGTAGGTTTCGTAAGCAAAGGTTGAAAATGTAGTATAACTTCCCAAAAATCCCAGTATAAAAAAGGCTTTTACTATTTCGTTGGATTTTAAAAGAGAGTTTAATAATCCAGCGATTATTCCTATGAAAAAACAGCCGATCATATTAATAATAAAGGTTCCGTAAGGAAAACGTTGAAGGTTGAAAAATTTTCCTATCAAAGGATAAGAATAATATCTTGCAAGGGCGCCTGTAAATCCGCCCAAACCTATATATAAAATTTCAAATAATGTTTTATTCATAAAAGTAAAATAGTTTATTCCCAGGGAAGCTTATACTTTTTTTTATTATTGCAATCTTTGCATACCGCCGCAACATTCCCTTTTACGCTTTTTCCGCCTCGCGAGAGCGGCACAATATGATCCATAGTCAAATCCTCAGCCGTAACCCTTTTATTGCAATAACCGCAAACCCCTTTTGCCTTTTTACGCTTCCACCACTCGGATTTTTTTAAATCCCTTGCTTTACTTTTTTCTTTTTTTATATCGGCTTCGTCTAAATCGTATGCAAAAGGATTCATTTTTCCCTTCTTAAATTATGCGGGTTTTTATATTTTAATCGGTCTTTTTGACGGTAAAGATAATAGTCTCTCATTGGTTTTAATTGGATGTCGTTGAATATCTTTAACAATAGCGTCGGTATCAATAATTACGTTACCGTCCGAGTTCGCGTGTCTCTTCTATTATAGGATGTTTCCACATAAATTAGCCCTTTTGATTTTTTATAGAATAACCATCTGTTTTACATAGAAAAATATTTTATTATGCTATTCTCTCATAAGGATATACATTTTTATAATTTCGATGCAAGTATGAGCCTACGGAAGGAGCGTTGCGTAAACCCTCAAATTCTTGATTAGGGACTCCTTTATATATGTATGTAGAACCATTTAAAAATTTCACATGAACAATCTGGTCTTGCTCATCATATCCTACGGCTGCTACATTAGACGAATTAACCGAAAACATTTCTATACTCATTTTTATTTCTCCTTTAAATTTTGGTTTCTCCAAATAGATACCAATTCATCGTAATTTTTAACTTGAATATTATTTTCTTCCATCCATTTTTTCGAAATTATCGGTTCTGACCCTTTTGGAGCGTTAGAAAGTCTATAAAACTGGACTCGGGATGGAATTTTAACGCCTTCGCCCGAAATAACAGCTTCGCCTGTGCGTAAACTCGGCAATAAATCAACCATTGTTTGAAGTTCGTCTTGAATTGCGGAACGAATATGACTTCTATCTTTTGAATTATTCATTCTTAAAGCTATAATGGTTCCGCATTGGCTTAAAACCGTTTCGTCTAATTCGGACGGTCTTTGGGTAACTAAAAATAATCCTACGCCATATTTTCTACCTTCTTTGGCAATTGATTGAACTGCTCTTGAAGAAATTGAATTGTCGCCGGCTTTAAGATAATTATGGGCTTCTTCCAAAACAATTAGCAAGGGTTGTTCTTTTCCCCCGTTTTTAAGATTCTGTCCCCAAAACAATGCATCATATATTATTTTTAGCAAAGTCCCTGATATGGAAGCCATAATCTCGCTTGGAACTCCGGAAAGATCAAGTATTGTTACAGGCTTTTTATTGCCAATCCAATTGAATAATAAATCGCTCAAGTCTTTTTCTGCTTTTCCTTGTAAATTGGGCTTATATTCGCCGGGATTAAATAAAAATTCGTATCGAGAATCTTTCAGCTTTGCTCTTATGCTATTAAGAAAGCTTAAAATATATTTTGCTTGATTATTTAGAAAAGGCGCGCTGTTATTTGTGGTTGCAGGTTGATATTCATTAGATATTAATTGTTCGGCATCGCCTTCTACTTTTTTATTAGTAAGCGTTTCAGGCTTATTTCGTTCATTAAAAGTCTGCCTTTCAAAATCGTCTAAACCAAACCAGAGATCATTTAAACTAAATGGAATTGGAGTATCCGCTGTTATAAGCGCATTATCTATTTGAATCTTATTCTTTTTTACCGCTTTTGTTTTATATTCAATTACCTTTGTTCTGAGATAGTCTTTATTCTGATCAGTTAAACTTCCAGAAAAAATACTCATCAATTCTTCAAACGGAAGCGCCCAGAATGGAATGAATAATTCTTTTATTCCATTCGCTTTATCTGACCTTACTTTATAAATGTTGCTTTTATCTTTTAAAATGCTGTTATATTCCCCGTGCGGATCAATAACAAGAATTCTTGAACTGTTGAATCCTTTATTTGCTATTGCTTCTAACAAAACTCCTACGGAATTGGATTTACCGCTGCCTGTGGCGCCCAGAATTGCGCAATGCCGAGATATTAGTTTGTTAAGATCTATTTTTGCATTTAGACTCTCGGATATGCTTATATTCCCGACTATAATAGAACTATGTTGATCATACCCTCCATAAATAATATCCATGTCTTTTATAGTTACCAAATGGACATTGTCTCCGGTAGTAGGAGATTGAGAGACTCCCCGATCAAAATTTTTTCCTATTTGTTCTCCGACCAATACCATATTCAGCCACTGGCTATTATTAAATTTTGTATAATCCTGCTCCGATAGTTCTTTGATTCTATCAGGTATTGCCGCCGCTCCGATTTGAGTTACAATCCCATACAAATTTGCATAACCTAAAGGAATTTTTAAAAAAGAGCCTACTTGACCTATACGATAAACAATACCGTCAATAATAGGCATATTTGATTTAACAGTATCGGATAACTGAACTGTTATAACATTACCGCTTACGCTGGCAACTTCGCCGATTTGGGTATAATCTCTATTCAATGTTTTCTCCGAACAATTTATCTTCTAATATCATAGATTGAAGGAATGCTATAAATTTTGTAAAATCAGGCAACAATAATTCCCCTTCTCCCGTCCAAATTTCGGCGCCTTTTTTTTCTTTTCCCTTTTCTTCATCTCCGCAAGGGGCATCCTCATCAAAATAAAGATTAATATTTATCGTATCATCTTTATCGGGTTCGCGTTTAAGTTTCCAACATCCGTATTTGCCCCCGATAACCGCATTTCTACAACCGTAAACGGATAGTTTTCTATTAGATTTTGCTAATTTTGTTAGTTTGGCATCTTCGGTCAGAGAACACGCCTTATCCTTATCTTGAATAATATCATAAAAAAGAGAAATTACATGTCCTGATGTATTACTATTAAGCGCTGTTAAAATTCGTTCATTTATATGCTCGTCGCCAAAGGAATATCCGCAGGTAATCAAGACCGTATCAGGTTGTTTTAAAAAATTTGTTAGCCTATCCATTAACGCTGTATAAGGTTGTTTCTTTGATTCGTTGTATTTCAGGAAGGAGGGATAGATTAGAATGTCATGGCTATCGGAATTTTTTCTTAACACTTTTTTTGTTTTATCGTCAAAATGCCATCCCAATGAACCATGTATTTTCCATAATTTTGTTTGGTTAGGAATAAAATCCATAGCCTCTACAGACGCGGAATTAAAAAACGGCTCATAGCTTCCGGTAAATCCGTCATAGAAAGGAACTTTTTCTTCTTCCAAGCCAAGCTCAAAGAGATAGTCATAATTTGTCGTAAATATTTCTATCGGATGTTTTCGATTGGCGCGGTTAATCCACTCTGCAAAATCAACATGAATTAAACTCTTTATCTTATTATTTTTTATTATTTCTTTGTGTACGCTTACCTTTTCTCTAATTTCGTCTTTTATCTTTTTCAATAACTCTATAAATTCGTTTTCATTTAACCCATTTAAAGCGCCTTTTCCAATAACCTGAATTTTTTGCTCGATATGTGAGAGAAGCGTTTCGATGTTGTATTTTTTATTTTGCGCTTCTATTTCTGCTCTAATTTCCTTTAGCCCTGTTTTATATTCTTCCGTATTATTAAGTTCGCTTTCAATATCATCAGTCATTTTATCAATTGCAGGCACAATAATAGAATTGTCATTTTTTTTTGATAAAGAAGTCCCCGCTCCAAACAAAAATGCAATCTTTTTTTTATCTGAAACTAATAATTCCTGTAAACCTTTTATATATTCCGAAGGGTCATGAGAAGTTTCTGACATAATACGCTCCATTTTGAATATGTTCCGGTAAAAACATTTTACGAGAAATTATTAATTAGATAATTAAGCAAAAGGGCGCATCCCTCCGAACAGTGGATTACGCGCCCTTATTTTCTATTTTTATGGCGTTAAAATATAATTCTCGCCGCCTCTTCAACTTGGTCCGTAGAAAAAACAAAAAGCCATTTTGCGTCTTGCCCTACGGCGGAGCCGTAAACATAGTTTATATTAATATTTGCCTCTCCGAATTTTGCGGCTATTTTTGCAAGCTCGCCGGGTCTGTTTTCCAACTCTATAGTTATAACCGTATTAACGTCAAACAGGTAATCCTGCTTGGCAAGCAGTTCTACCGCTTTATCCGTATTATCTAAAATAACTCTTATAAGAGCAAACTTAGCGGAATCTTTTCTCATTGAATTGTAGCTTGCAACCGAGGCGATTCTTTTTAAGGATTTGCCTCTTGCTTTAAATAGCTCCTGAACGTAGCTTGAAGCGTCTTGAATGGTCATAGCCTCTATATTAATATTTGCCTTGCCTATAAGCTTTGTAAAATTTGCAAGCTCGCCCGGAACATTTTTCAAAAAAAGTGATATTTCTGTTTTAACCATATATTTTTTTTACCTTTTCTCTATCCGGCGAGCCGTCTTTGTTAAGCGGCATATCATTTATAAATTCCACATACTGCGGTTTTTTATAGCTCGCTATACGTTCGCCTACGAATTTTATCAGTTGGTTTTTATCAAGGCTTCTTCCTTCTTTAAGTTTGCATACTGCCTTAACGCCTTCTTTCCATTTGGGATCCGGAACGCCGAATACGACCGTTTTTTCTACGTTAGGATGTTGTAAAATAACCTTTTCCACTTCCGCTGGATATACGTTTTCGCCTCCGGGTTTAATAAGCTCTTTTTCCGCTTTTCTGCCCGCATACCATAAAAAGCCTTCTTCGTCAAAACGTCCCTTATCTCCGGTATGGTGCATTCCCGCCCTAAAGGTAAATTCGTTATCTTCCGGCAGGTTCCAATACCCTTTAAATACTACGGGTCCTTTTACCGCTATTTCCCCTACCTGATTGATTCCCAAAGCATTATCCTGATCGTCAACTATTTTAACCTCTGCAAGAGGAACCGTTTTTCCTGCGGAGCCGGGTTTTTCGTTATATTTGCCGAATGTGGCAAGGCAGGAGGTTTCCGTTTGCCCGTAAAGGGAATAAAAGGAGCCTCCGGTTAATTTTTGATATTTTTCGATTGTTTCCGGCGTATCAAGTCCCGCTACCGCTTTAAGGCAGGTTATATCTTTATTCGACTTTTCCGCCGTCTCTATTATAGAAGATAGTATCGGAGAAAAATCAAAAGCAAAGGAGACTTTATTTTTTTGTATAATATCAACCGCTTTTTCAGCTTCGAATTTTGCCATGTTGATATTTGTCGCGCCTGCATGAAAGCCTGCGTAAGCCATTGACAAGCCGCCTATATGAAACAGAGGTAAAAAATTCAAATGAACGTCCGCAGATGTTAGATGTAATACGGAGGCATAATTAATGTTACCCGCCAATATATTGCCATGACTTAAAAGCGCGCCTCTTGGTCTGCCGTGAACCGCCGCGGTATGAATTATAAGAAAGCCGTCCTCTCCGGCAACTTGTTCGGGGATAAAATCCGGGTTTATATTTTTTAATAATTCTTCTATAGACGGATAGCCCACTGACGCTTCGTTTAAAGAGAAATACTCTTTTACAAAGCCAAGCTTATCTTTAATAGAATCTATTAAGCCGTGATATTCGTTATCCGCAAAAATAAATTTTGGCTCGCAGTCTGTAAAATTAAAGCATATTTCATCTGCGGATAATCTCCAGTTAATAGGCAAAATAATTGCTCCCAAAGCTGCGGCTGCTCCGTAAAGCAGAAAGAACTCAAGACTGTTTTTGCCTATGATTCCTATTCTATCCCCTTTTTTAAGTCCGGCTTTTTTCAGCTCCGCAGCTAATATGGTTGATTTTTGCTTATATTCGGCAAACGTAATCTTTTTATCTGTTTCGGATTCTATCCATGCGGTTTTATCCGCATAGATAGAAGCGTTTCTTTCCATAAGGTTGTATATTGTAAAATCGTATATTTTCATAATATCCTTCTATCTGTTTTGAATTCTAATTAAGATACTAATTTTATTTATTAGATATCCGAGAATTATTTTGTTTTAAAAATCTGTTTATATTCGTCGGCTATATCCAAATTAATATCGTCTTCTCCTATTTGATCATACGGGTTTTCCATATCTTCCTGAATATTGTCTAAGCTAACCAAAACCACGCTGTATATTATAGCCACAATGTATCCTATTATTGTAAAGGATGTTCTGCCTATTTCAGCAAAATACGGAGCATACAATATCGGAAAAAGATTAAGAAAAATTTGACTGTAAGCCCGAAGAGATATTGGAGTTTTATATAAAAAAATGTTTCTCATTTTTTCAAAATCTATAATCATAGCTCGTAAGTACTGATTAAGTCGCGATATTTCGCTGTTGGAAACCCCCGCGGCTCTTAATTTTTCGTTAAATAAGGAGAATTCGGAAAACGTATCATATACCGCGTAAAATTTTTTTTCATCCTCGTTTTTCGGATGCGCCGTAAGATATTCTTTTATAACCTTAAAAAGTTTTTGTATAAGCAGGTTCGCCTCTTCTTGAAGTTTCGGATCCTTGATAGTTATCCAATCTCTGTTAGCATAATATAGCGCTATTACGGAGGCTTTAAGGGAGGAAAAATATTTTAACGCCTCTTCTCTTCTTTTGTAAGCGGCGTTGATTGAAAAGACTATTGGAAATATGATTGCAATTCCTATGAGCCCTGAAGGAAGATCCGCATAAAATTTGTATCTTAAGCATATGAATGTTCCGAGTACGGATAGGGTTGTAACTATAATGGTTTGGCAATTAACGATTTTAAAAAAATTTTTAAAAATATTCATAGTTTATCAGCCTATATAAACGGTCGATTAAAGTCAAAAAGGCGCAAAATAGATATTTATTTTGCGCCTTTTCTTAAGTTTCGCCGTCTAACTTCGCAGTTTGCCGGTTTGCGGCGTTGAAAACGAATAAACTGCTTTGTTATTTGGCGAAACTTTATTATTTTTTATATATTTTAATTGTGAGACTTCTCCTCTCTCGCATAAGCGGAAAATCTCTTATTTATTAAGGATAGGTTTTTTCAAAAGCCGTAACTTTGATTATGCCTTCTTCGGTAGAAAATATGGCGGCGCCTTGTTTTACATGAATTGGGAATTCAAATCCGGGAATTGTCTCCCACCATTGCCCAAGCTGTTTTAAAGCGGCTCCGGCTCCTGTTCCCAATCCTTTTGCTTGAAGTTTAAATCCGCCGGTAACAAGCAGGCTTAAAAGGGACTGTCTGCCGTCGAACATTGCATGAACTCGAACTTGATTAGTTTTTCCCGCCGGTATCCATTGAGTCTCTTTGTTTTCTACGGTATTAAGATCAAAATCCTCAAATCCTATTGTAAATTTTATACTATCCATTTTTACGGGATAGGGATTCGGGTTTTGAACGTTAAAGATAAACGCCAAATCAAGGGGAGCTCCGTAGTCTCCTTGCGTTCCCATAGTAGGTTTTACTTTTTTGGAAAAATACCACCATCCCCAATAATGGGCTACGTCAACATAATCGAGAGTAACGGATGGAGTCTGAAAGTTTTCTTCGGTAGGCGCAGCAACATTTATTTTAACGTCGGTTGCAACGCATGACGCAATAAAAAAGGCGGCAAAAATTATTGCCGTCAATGCTAATATTTTATTCTTTTTATACATTGTTATTATCCTCTCTAACTTCAGTCAAATAACAAACCGCTTTGTTATCTAACAAAATTTTATCATTGTTTTATAATAATTTTTTTTCCGTAGTTTTCGTTGAAACGAGTTTTCTTTTGCTTGAGTTCAAGGCGGGTAAAAATTTTAACCGTAATAATAGATAAACTATCTCGAGGATTAAAATTTTTACCCAACGCCGAAATCAAGTAAAAGAAGGCTTGTTTATACGGAAACTAAGAAAGCCAACGTTTTCTTCTTCTATAATGCTTAACTTCTCTGAAGCTTTTTCTACCCGTTCCGCCCATGCCAAGATAAAAATCTTTAATATCAGGATTTTCAAGTAGTTTTTCTGATGCGCCGTCCATAACGATACGTCCGTTTTCCATTATATAAGCGTAAGGAGCCACATTAAGGGCAAGTTTTGCATTCTGTTCGACAAGAAGTATCGAGATTTTCTCTTCCTTATTAAGCCGAGTTATGATGTTGAAGATTTCTTGTATCAAAAGAGGGGCAAGCCCCATAGAAGGTTCGTCTAACAGAATAAGCTCCGGTTCGGTCATTAAAGCTCTGCCTACAACAGTCATCTGCTGTTCGCCGCCGCTGATAAATCCGGCAATTTCGTTTCGTTTTATTTTAAGGCGCGGGAAATAGTTATAAACAAGCTCCAAACCTTCTTTAAGGGTTCTGCCGCCTGTTTTGCGAAGATGCGCCCCTACTTTTAGATTCTGTTCCACCGTAAGATGCTCGAATACTCTTCTTCCTTCTATTACCTGCACAATCCCTCTTTTAGCTATTTTTTCGGCGGGTATTTTATCGATTCTTTCGCCCATGAACTGTATGGAACCGTCGGTAACTTTGCCGTTATCGGGAGTTAAAAGTCCTGAAACAGCTTTTAGGATAGTGCTTTTCCCCGCTCCGTTGGCTCCCAAAAGGGCTACGATTTCCCCTTTTGGAACTTCGATGGATACTCCTTTTATCACAAGCATTACCTCGTGATACTTGACCTCTATATTATTGATTTTTAAGATCATTTCTTTGTCAGACAAAGCTGTTATGCCTCCGTATTTTAAAACCTGTTTTGAAAAATATTACCAGCCTAACCAAGAATCCCATTTATCGGACCAACGTTTTGCAAGATCAACTTTTTGAACAAGCTGAAATTTTCCGTCGTTTATTTCATAAACCGTGATGGTTTTGCCCGGTCTGTGGTCGGTTGCAGTATATGTTACCGGAGATATGCCAAGTCCTACTTCAAAATTCTCCAGAGTCTCAAAACCGTTTTTAAGGATGCTTTCTCCGCTTAAATCGCCGGCTTTATCAGCCCGTTTCATAGCTTCCCATAAAACCATAACATTTCCCCAAGCCTGAACGGTTCTTATAAGACGTTTTTCAATAGGTATGCCTGGATTATATTTGTTTGCATATTCCAGAACTTTATCCATTAAAGGAATATTTTCTTCGCCTAAAAATGCGCATACTGTAGCGCCCATTGTCCCGTTTGCAGAAGCTCCCGCAAGTTTTATAAGATTTTTATCAAAGCCCCATACGTTTATAAGATGCGTAGCGCCAAGCCCCATTGCATAAGCGTCTTTTATGGTAGCCGCAACGCTCATTGTGGTATTGCCATGCCAGATGACATCCGGTTTAAATTTTTTCATGGCAAGAATCTGACTTTTGGTGTCTATGGCAAATAAGGAAACGGACTGATCGTTGCCTATTTCAAAGCCGAGTATCTCCGCCTGATCCTTTATCGCTTTTATAGGAGCGCTGCAATACGGGCTGGAGGACATATAAGAGCATGTTAATCTCGGTTTTCTTTTTCCGAAATCCGGATGGTTTTTCCATTTTATATCAAACCATGCAGTAAGAGTCGCCCTTGCATTTGAGGAATAGTCGGTTCCTGAAAATAGGTTATAAGGCGTTTTATCAGCGCTTGCGAGGTGTCCCGAATATGAAGCCGAAACAAATGGTATTTTATCCCTTGTAACAGTGGGAGATAAAGCTTCGGTGTCTCCTGTTCCCCATCCGAGTATGGCTTTACAGTCTAATCTTTTAAAAAGTTTATATTTTGTAAGAGCTTCGGGAATTCTGTATCCGTAATCGAATTGATATAATTTTACCTTTTTCCCGTTTATGCCTCCCATATCGTTTACGTAATGTATAGCTTCGCTTAATCCGAGAGCATAATCTTTGCCTACGTCCGAAGTCGCTCCGGTCATGTCGTTAAGCGCGCCTATATGGATCATATCTTCGGCAAAGGCTGAAGATGATCCGAATATAAAAGTAATCGAAACAATCAAAATAAAAAATTTTTGCCATTTTTTCTTCAACATAATTCCTCCTTTTAACATAGGAAATTAAAAAATTAATAAGAAAACGGCCATAAATTAAAATAATTTTTAAGCTGCTGCCACCTGTAAGAGAGTCCGTAAGGCTGGAATATCATAAATATACATATTGCAAGACCAAATGCCGCCTCTTTTATAAAAAGAAAGTCCATAAGCAGTTTTGGATATATATCTGCGAGGGGTATTACCAAAAGCTGCAAACCTTCCATTACCAAAACCATAAATATCGAACCGAATATAGTTCCATGAATGGATCCGACTCCTCCGATTAAAATAACGCCTACAAGCCATAAAGACCAGCTCCATGGAAAGTGTTCGGGGCTTATAGCCGCAAGGTTGCTTATCCAACAGGATCCTGCTATGCCGCCGATACAACCGGCTACAAAGAATGCTATTAATTTATATTTTATTACGTTTATTCCCATAACGTCTGCGGAAATGTCATTATCTCGAATGGCAATCCATGCTCTTCCGACTTTGGAGCGCACAAGATTAGCCAAAACTGCCGTGCATATTATAACGAAAAAAAGCATCATAAAATATACTTTAAGATCGCTGTCTATGATTATAGGACCTATTTTAATTGTTTCTGGAGGTATTGAAAAAGCCTGACCTCTTCCGCCGATTTGGCTTACATACTGGGTTATTATAAAATCGACTATTATAAACTGCGCCGCCATTGTAGTAAGAATTAAATAAAAGCCTTTTACTCTCGCGGAAGAAAGTCCGAATGCAACGCTCCATATGCCCGCCATCAAAGCCGCTACGATTATGCTTACAGGATACGCAAGTCCCCAGTCTAACATAAACGCAGGCCACGGAAATTCTAATATTAAAAGAGCGCTTGTATATGCGCCTACAGCAAGAAATGCAGCGTGTCCTAATGTTATTTGTCCGCAAAAACCTATAAGAAGCTGAACTCCTATAGCGCCGAGTATGGTATATGATATCTGATTGCAAAGACTTAATCCGTAAGAATCGGCAAAAAAAGGTATTATAAAAAAAAGAATTATAAGAAGCAGTATCATTTTCCCTTTTATAAAGGGGGTCTGCCACCAAGCATGCTCTTTGGCATATTCCTGATGATATATTCCGCAAGGAAGAAAAGTGGTTGACATAAAATATTTCTCCTAATTTTTTACTATACTCGTTCTATACGTTCCCAGCCCCATAACCCGTAAGGCTTAAAGAGTAAAAATACAGCCATAAATGCAAACGGAGCAATCTCTTTTACCCCTCCGGGAAAATATTGATCAAGGTAAGCGCCGCACAAATTTTGCAGTATTCCTATTATAATGCCGCCGACTATAGCTCCCGGAACAGAGTTGAGCCCTCCCAAAACAACAACCGGAAGCACCAGAAGCCCGAGATGAGCAACCGAGATATTAAGTCCGTTGATGTTTCCCAAAAGGGTTCCTCCTACTCCGGCGGATATAAAAGCTATAGACCAAGCCGCAGCATAAACGAAACGAGCGCTTATTCCGAGCGACAGGGCAGCCATTTCATCATCTGCGGTAGCCTGCATTGCAAGCCCCCATCTTGTATATTTAAAAAAGCATACGAAGCATATAAGCAGTATAATAGCGGCTATAAAACTCCATAAGTAAGCCTGCCCTATTATTATAGGACCTATATGAATAGGCTCCAGAGGAAATACCGGCGGTAGAAATACTTTTGTATCGGTTCCCCATATCAATTCTAGGCTTCCTTTAAAAAAGAAGGAAAGTCCTACGGTTACCATAATTACGGAAAGAATAGGCTCGCCTATAAGTTTGTCTAAAAATATTCTTTCCGTAAGAATTCCTAATATTAATCCTATTATTAATGATAAAAATAATGCGAGAAGAAAAGGCATTCCCATAGAATAGAAACTTATCGAGATATAAGCGCCTATAAGAGTCATCTCTCCCATTGCAAGATTTAATACGCCGGAGCATTTATATATAAGCACCCAGCCGAGAGCTACGAGAGCGTAAATGCCTCCTACCATTATACCTGTAACGATAGTCATTAAAAAAAGTTCCATACTGATTTCCTCTATTTAAAGTTTGCCGTATGATAAAACAGTTTGTCCGTTTTAACGCTATGCTCAAATTTTAATCCTCGAAACGCTTAACCTTAAGATTAAAATTTTCGCAAGCCCTGAAAATAAATAAACCGCCTTATTATTTAATGGAATTTAATCATTTTTTATTTGCATGTTTCGCATTCGCATATGCAAAGATCAATGTTGATATTGCTTTGGCGTCCGTCTTCATATTTGATTGTAGTGTCGATATGCACTTTATCCGTATCCGAATATAAAGCCTGTATGATAGTCTCATACCTTTTGCTTATAAAGGCTCTTCTTAATTTGCGGGTTCTTGTAAGTTCGTCGTCGTCCGCGTCGAATTCCTTATATAGGCTTATAAATTTTATAACTTTCGCGGGGTCCGGCAGGTCTTTATTTGCGATGTCTATCTGTTTTTTAATTAAATCGTAAACTTCCGATTTTTGAGATAATTCCTGATAACTTGTATATGCTATCTTTTTTTCGTCCGCCCATTTTCCTACCACCGAATAATCTATACATATTACGGCGGTTATATAATCTTTCTGATCTCCTATAACCCAAGCATCCTGCACGTAGGGGCTGAATTTAAGACGGGTTTCAAGGTATTGAGGAGCAAAAGGGCTTCCGTCATGTAAAATAAAAACATCCTTGGTTCTGTCAAAAACCACAAGATGCCCGTCGTCGTCCATAAAGCCTTTATCGTCCGAATGTAGCCATCCGTCTTTAACCGCTTTTACGGTCGCTTCCGAATTTTTATAGTATCCTGCAAATACGGAAGGACTTTTTGTCAATATCTCCCCGTCTTCGGCTATTTTTATTTCGGTTCCTGGAAGCGGTATTCCTACGGTGTCAAATTTAATATCTCCGTTTCTATGAACCGAAGATATGCCGGACACTTCGGTTTGCCCGTATATCTGTTTTAAATTTACGCCGAGGGCATGAAAAAATTTAAAATGATCCGGACCCATTGCGGCGCCGCCGGTATAGGCGTTTCTTATGTTTGAAAGCCCCAGATTATCTTTTAATTTTTTTTGAACCGTAATGTATGCAATTTTATTAAGAAAAGCCACATGCCAAGGAATAGATTTTTTATCGAATTTTAAGCTTGCAGCTTTATAACCGATTTTATTGGAGAATTCGTAAAATTTTCTTTTAATCCAAAAAGAGTCAAGATATTTTACCTGAACGTCTCTTGTCATCTGCTCATACATTCTCGGAGGCGCAAACATAACATGAGGTCCTATCTCTCTTATATTTTCGCTTATTGTATCCGGCTCTTCCGGAAAATTGATTGTAAACCCGCGAAGCATGCCGCAAGAGATTGACATCATTTGCTCGCCGATCCATGCAAAAGGCAAAAATGAAACATAGTCGTCATTCTCATAGCAAGGATCAATAGACATAAGATTGTCGCCCATTGTCAGCATATTATAATGGGTTAAAAGCGCTCCTTTAGGAAGGGAGGTGGTGCCGGAAGTATAGAAAAGAAATGGAGTGTCGTCCCCGTTTCCTTTTGATACAAGCTCCTTAAAAAGATTCGGTTTCTCTTTATCTAATTTTTCTCCGAGTTTTTTTACTTTGTCAAGGCTTATCAGGTAATCCTGATTATAATTTCGCATCCCTTTGGGATTGTCCCATATAATCTTTTTTAACTTGGGACATTCTTTAAGAATTAAAATCGCCTTATCAACCTCTTCCTGAGTTTCCGCTATTAAAAATTTTGTATCCGAATGATCAATTATATATTTTACCTCTTCATTAAGAGAATCCCGAAAAAGCCATACTGCTGTTCCGCCCGCGCATATAGCCCCGACTTCCGCCATAAGCCCTTCGGGTCTGTTGTCTCCGATCATGGAAACTTTATCTCCGTCTTCAAGTCCGAGACTTATAAGTCCCAAAGCAATATCTTTAACGTTTTGAAGATAGCCGCTCCATGAAATAGGCTTCCATATTCCGAATTCCTTTTCGCGCATTGCAACTTTGTTTTCGCCGTATTTTTCAGCCTGCATTACAAAGAGTTTCGGAATCGTCAAATCCTTTGTTATTTTTATACTATTATTTTCTTGTTGCATATAAGTCCTCTTCGCCAAGATAAGCCTTAACGACTTCGGGATTTTTCTGAACTTCTTCGGGAGTTCCGTCTACAATCATATTGCCGAAATTCAATACAAAAACATTATTGGAAAGATCCATTACAACTCCCATATCATGCTCTACAAGCAGACATGTAACTTTCCAATGTTTCTCCTCGTTTACGTCTAAAATAAAACGAGCCATGTCCTCCACCTCTTCAAGGTTAAGTCCCGCCAAAGGCTCGTCCAATATAAGCAGTTCCGGCTCTAAAGCCAGCGCTCTGCCAAGCTCCACTCTTTTTTGTAGTCCGTAAGGAAGCATTCCTACGGGCTTATGTCTTATATGCTCTATTTCAAGAAGATCTATAATATTTTCTTCTATAAAGGTTCTATGTTCTATCTCCTCTTTTGCCGTTTTCCCGAAATAAAATGCGCCGTTTAAAATGCCGGATTTAAAATGGGTATGTCTGCCGAGTCTGATATTGTCTAAAACCGTCATGCCGCCGAACACTTCAACTTTTTGAAAGGTTCTTGCCATGCCGATTCTGGCTCGTTCGTAGGGTTTGAGGCGGGTTATTTCCTTATTTTTAAAAAAAATTGTTCCTTGTTGCGGCTTATATAATCCGTTGATGCAGTTCATCATTACGGTTTTTCCCGCTCCATTCGGTCCTATAACCGAATGTATTTCCCCTTTTTTAATTTTAAGATTGATGCCCGCTAATGCTTTGACTTTCCCAAAGCGCATGTGAATGTCTTGCAGTTCCAACAAAATGTTCTCGTTTTTTTGTTCAGCCTGTAATGACAATGGTACCTCCGTTCGCAAGGTAAATGAATGTTATTTATTTTTTAAAACTTCTATTATAATTTGCATTACGGGTCAAGCATTAAATGGAATTACGACTTTATATTATATAAGGTTGCAATATATCCAAAAATATTCATTTTTGCCTATTATCTAACGTAATTAATTTCTATCGCCGTTTACTTAATTTAAGAATAAAAGCAGGCGTAATTTTGCTTTGCTCCATTTACAAACCGATAACCTTTTTTTCCGCTTTCAAATATATTTTATCTATCTTTTTTTCTATCTCCATTGTTTTGCTTAATGCGGTAATAATCCGGCAGTATAAGGGCGCATCTTTTATGCTTCTATTTTTGCGATCTTTTAAATATTTTTGCAAAACCTGATAACCGCCTATTTGATAATGCCAAACCTCCGGCAAAACTCCTTCAAAGTATTTATCCGCATTTATATAAATTCGCTCTTCATCCTTTTTATAGGCAATTTTTTCAACTCTGTCGTCATCTCCGGCTCCCTGATACTTTGCAATAGGCGAGTTAAGCGCGTGGCTTTTTAAAAGATGAAGATCCGCAAGCTGTTTGCCGAATTTTCCGATTTCTTTAAAAAGGGGATAATTTGCGGTAAAGGGAACGCGCGGAAAATCTATTTTTAAAAACTCTGCGTAGGTTGAGCGGTAAATAGCGCTGTAAAATATGCCGTAAATATAATATAAAATATCCTCCGGCGATATTTCGGCGTTATAACTTTTGCTTAATCGCTTAAAAACCCCTTCCGATATATTCGGCTCCTTTTCTTTTTGATGCATGTCTTTTTCATCGGGATATAGATATAAAGGAAAGCAATAAGCTATTCCTTTGTTACTCAATGTTACTCTGCTCTCAATAATATTTTCGGAAATAAAAGCATGGGTAAACTTACCCTCTGCAACCTGTCTTACAGAAACAAGCCCAATGTTCTCTTCTATCATGTGGCGCATGACACGTTTAACCGTTCGCCACACTATTGAATCATGCCAAAAAATATATCTATTATCAAAAGGACGGTATGTAACAGTATAAATAAAACTATGTAATTCCGAATCAGAAATTTCCTGTAGCATATTCCAAGATTTCCTTATGTCCCATCCTTTTTTTTTATTAATATTATAGAATTTATGTAAACCTTCATCGTCATATTTAGAATTTTTAAATAGTCTTATTCGATTTTCAATTTTAGATTTTTCTAAATCAATAACAAATTTATCCCTTGCAGTAGTCATGCCAACGCCATTGACCGGAAAAATTTCGGTTATTTTTTTCCAATCCAAATATTTTTTAATCTTTTCGGTATCTCTTTTAATAAAAAAATAATAGGGGCTTTTCGGCTCTATTATTTCATAATTTTTTTTTGTAAAATTAAGTTTGTTAAGCCTGTCATATTTTTCTTTTCTCAAACCGTATAAATCGGCGTAAAACACCTGCCCTTTTTGCGGTTTTTTATTTTTGATAAAGATGCCTATAGCGGTTCCTTGCCTAATATCAAAAACATTCTCATCCTTTCCGCCATCAGGAGTCGTCTCTTTTTGCAAACTGTTGCCGTGCAGATTCAAGATATATATTTCATCAAAGGTTTTTGTTAAACTTTGGCGCATTCCCCGAAAAGTCGGATTATCCAAATAACTATGGTTTGTTATCATACCTACTACGCCGTAGCCGGCAGTTTCAATTTTCCACTGGGCAAAGCGTAAAAATTTTACATAATCGTCTTGTAGCCAGAGCTTCTTTTCGCCAAGAGGCTTGCCGTCAACCTTATAGTAGCTTTGCGCCCCGTCTATATCGGTTTTAAGCAGTTTTTCGGTCCAATCGTTAATATTGGCGGAGTCGCCTCTGTAAGGAGGATTTCCGAATATCGCCAGTATGGGCTGTTTCTCCTTTACCTGCCTTGCAAGTCCGCTCTCTTCGCTTAAGGAATTTAGTCCGGGAATTTCGCTTGCTTTCATCTCCTTTGCGTCTAATGTATCGGTCAAATAAAGTTTAAAACGTTGCTCCGCTTCCATTTTATAACCGAGCTCTTCCAATATAAAACCAATTTTTAAATGCCCTATTGCATAAGGCGCCATCATAAGCTCGAACGCGTAAAAATTTTGGAGTATATGGTTGGCAATCCAGCTTTTCAATCCGCCTTTTCCGTATTTTTCTATAAATTCGTCGGATGCCAAACGAATAGCTTCCGCCGGAAAGGTTAAGGTTCCGCCCGCAGGATCCAAAAGCTTTACGGTTTCGCTTGCCAAGCCGTCCGCCAAATTAAAATGAGTCTTTAAAATTGAATGAATAGCGCGGGTTATATAGCCTACTACCGCTTGCGGCGTATAATAGACTCCGCGGCGTCCTCGGATTTTGGGATCGTAAGCCTCCAAAAAGGTTTCGTAAAAATGAATTATCGGGTCTTCCCCTTTTCCTGTGCGCCTATATTCATTTAATATTTTATCAACGTCTGCGGCGTTTAAAACTTCGGCAATGTCATCTACTATAATTTTGATCGATTTCGGAGGCTCTTCAAAGGAGATAAAACGAAATACATCCCGCAATACTCCTATTGTATGAGGAATATAATCAAAAGCCGCCCGCCTGTTAAATTCCCCTTTTGCTCTGGTTCTTGCCGCAAACATTCCGTAAGTTACGGTTTGAGCGTAAAGATCCGCAAACTGTTTTTCGGTTAAGCCTCCTATAAGATACTCTTTAAAGGCTTCAAAAAAACCGCGAATTTGTTTGTAGCTTTTATCTTCCTTCTCTTTTATTTTTATGTCGACAATTTCGTCTCGTAAAAAACCGGTTCTTTTTGCCAATTCTACCGCAAGCAAAGATGCGGTATCTATTTTCGGCAAAGAAAAGGAGAAAAAAAGTTCTAGCAATTTTTTAAATTTTTCTATATTTTCAAGAGGCGGTTTTTTGCGTAATTTATTTGCAATAAAAGGGCGTCCGATTGTAGCGCGCGCAATTTCGCTTCCGTTTCTGTAAAGTCTAAATTCATAAAAATTGGTAAGTATAATATTCGGAAATGTCGAGATATACCTTTTTAACTGCTCGGTATTCTCTATATTGTCAAGATTTGTAACAGACGGCGCTTTTGCCTCTATATAACCGGTTATATGAGTTTTTCCGTCCCATATTCTAAAATCCGGATTTCCGGCTTCCGTTTTTTTAGGCAAAATCGTTACGTCTATATTTTTAATGTTTTCGTTTTCTGCATACCCTTGAATTAAATTATCAAGATGTTTGTAATAGCTTTCCTCTCTTGCGTCCCCGCGTTCCGTAGTTTTAAGCAGATTTTTCAAATATTTTTCCGTCAATCTTTTCACGGGGTTTATTCCTCTTTAAAATAATGGGTTAAAAATTAATTTCCGTTATATAACAAACCCTTTTGGTTCGGTCAAATATCAGATTTTTTTTAAAATATAAGCGGTTATAAATCAAATAATAGCGATAGAAGGCTTATCCGGCAGAAGAAAAAATATAAAGTTTAGATTGAATTTTTAAGCGGTTCTATGTAATACCTTGTTAGAAATAAGGCTGAATACGGAAAACTGATTAACGGCAATAAAAACTTAAACCCGTATTATTTCAAGGAATAAAGCGAGGCGCAATCTCGCTACAAAAATGCAAAACAATAAAGCCGTAAAATAAGGAAATATCAAAATGATTAAAAAAACTCCTCTTTACAATTGGCATAAATCTGCAAAGGCAAACTTGGCTCAATTCGGAGGCTATAAAATGCCTTTATGGTATCCCGAAGGAGTTAAAAAGGAACATATGGCGGTTATAACAAAAGCCGGAATTTTCGATACAAGCCATATGGCGGTTATAACTCTTAAAGGGGCGCAAGCCTTTGATCTGCTTCAAAAAACCTTTACAAAAAACTTGTCCGAATGCTCAAATTTTCAAAAAGAGCCTTTAAAAAACGGACAGTGCGTATATGGAATCTTTTTAAACGAAAAAGGGGAAACCATAGACGACTCGGTGGTTTATAGGTTTGAAAAAAATCAATTTATGATAGTGGTAAACGCCGGAATGGGCGCTTTAATCTCAAAACATCTTAAAAAAAACTCAAACGGCTTCGATTGCAAAATCGAAGATTTAACCGATAAAATAGGTAAAATCGATATTCAGGGTATAAATTCCGCAAAAATTCTTTTGCCCCTTTTAAATAACGGAGACAAAGTTTTTGAGAATCTGAAATATTTTACCTTCAAAGGCTCCTTTTTGCCGGAATCTTCGGTTGTCTTAAAAGACGGCTCCTCAATTCTATTATCCCGCACAGGATATACCGGCGAGTTTGGGTTTGAAATATTTATGCAAAGCGAAAATCTTGTAAAAGTATGGGAGATGCTAATTGAAGCCGGAAAAGACTTTGAACTTACGCCTTGCGGATTAGCTGCAAGAGATTCTTTGCGAGCAGGCGCAATGTTGCCGTTGTCTCATCAGGATATAGGCGGATGGAAATTTATTAATAACCCTTGGATATTCGCTCTTCCTTATAATAAAGAAAAAACCGGATTTACAAAGGATTTTATAGGAAAAAAAGCTTTATCGGATATTCAAATAAAAGAATATACCTATCCTTTTGCAGGATATAATTTAAGAAAAGTTCCCTCTTCGTCCGACGTTTATGATCACAACAAAGAAAAAATAGGAACAGTTTTAACCTGCGCTACAGACATGGCAACAGATAGAAAAGAGGATAAAATATTCTGCATAACCTCCAACGAAAAAACAGTCCCGAAAGGATTAAGCTGCGGTTTTGTTAAAGTATGCAAAAAATTAAATTACGGAGATAAAGTTATATTATCCGATAATAAAAGAAAAATAAAAGCCGAAATAGTTAAAGATATAAGACCGAGCAGAACCGCAAGAATCAATATAAAAGGTTTATTATAATCACAACCATAAAAGCCGCGAAGGATAAGGCAAATAACAAATATCTGTTATCCGCCCTGTTTTCGCGGCTTTTTTTCTTGCAAAAAAGATAGAATTAAAAATAATTTTTCGGCAAAAAAATGCAAAATAGGCAAAGCGTATAAAATGCCGAAAGGAGAATAAATGGAACAACATGCCGAAATAATTTTAAAACCCATAGGAATTGTAAAAAGCGAAATCAAAAAAACAAATATTCGCTCCGATAAAAATAAAGTCTCCTTATCTGAAAAAATAGAAAAAATAAAAGCCGAAAGAAAAAAAATAAAGGAATCGAGCGCCGAAATAATAATCGAACCGGATAAAATCGATCTGTTAGACGGCATAGAGGATCATTCCCATATTGTAATCTTATACTGGGGTCATAAAGTTTTGGAAGAGGAAAGAAAAATAAAAAAAGTTCATCCTATGGGAATAGGGCAATTGCCGAAAAAAGGAATCTTTGCAACCTGTAGCCAAGCAAGACCAAATCCTATACTTATAACAACCGTAAAACTTATCGAAAAAAATAATAATACATTAAAAG
>JAOZTP010000091.1:2527-8470 GCA_029939135.1 Desulfobacterales bacterium | reverse complement strand
CGGAGATTATTCTGATTTTTTTACAAAAATGAGGCTTGTTATTTTTAACGCTTTTAACCAACCATGCCTGTTTTTTAAAAACTACGTCGGCTAACCCCAAAGGGCGTGCCAAATGATTGCCGTTTACAGATTTTGCAAAAATGTCGCCCCAGTCTTCGCCGCTAATATCCGATTTGCCGATAGCAAAATTATATACTAACCTGCGGCTGATTTCGTATATTACCTCTTTCGGAAACTCTCCAAGAGGATACAATTCGCTTCCTGTTCTCTCTTTTCCGTCTCTCAATTTCGGACGTTGCATTGATAACCTCTTTAATTACGGCTTTAATCATTGTTACCGGAATGGCGTTGCCCGTCTGTTTTTTTGTTTGGAAATCCGAGCAGACGATTTTAAATGTTTCCGGAAAACCCTGCAATCTGAGCGTTTCACGCGGGGCGAGTCTTCTTTTTCCGTTGACGAGCAGATAATTATAGGAGGCTCCGGCGCGTAATGCGCATGAGTAAGGATAGCTTGTAACGTTGCCTCCCTTATTTTCATGCCAAATAGCCAAGCTATATTCGCTTTTATGTTTAAAGCGTCTTTTTTCGCAAATTTTATCGCTGGCATAATGTTTTTTGTCAACTTTGCTTTCGATTATTTTGGAAAGAGGAATATATTCTTTTTTGGGGTAAGGCCATTTAAACTCTACGGAATTATTAAGAAAACCGACTATAATAACTCTTTCTCTTTTTTGGGGCAACCCGTAATCAAGAGCGTTAAGAACCCGCCAACCAACTTTATATCCAAGCGTTTCCAATGATTCTATAATTCTATTAATAGTCTGTTTTTTATTATGAGTCGCAAGTTGTTTGACATTTTCCAAAATAAAGGTCGAAGGTTTTTTTGCTTTTAATATTCTTATGATTTCAAAAAAAAGAGTCCCTCTAATATCCTCAAACCCTAATCTTTTCCCTATAATGCTGAATGGCTGACAAGGCAAACCGGCGCAAAGCATGTCATGATCCGGAATATCTTCCGCTTTTATCTTTGTTATATCTCCGCTTACTTTTATTCCGTAATTAGCCTCATAGGCTTTTTTTGCATAAGCGTCAATTTCGCTGGCAAAGAGGCATTTTCCGCCGAGCGATTTTGCGGCGGTATGAAAGCCTCCGATTCCGGCAAATAGGTCTATAAAAGTAAATTTGTTCATTTAAACGGTATTTATCCTTTTGGTTTATTTAGCGCCTATACGTTTTATTATTTATATTAATAAGATATTTTTTCAAGTTTTTTATTTGTTTTATCATTATTGTTCGGCAGGCGAAAGGTGTATTGCCGGAAAATCTCCGGCGGGGCTTTTCCCTACAAATATTTCGCATTCATAGACTTCTTGAAGCGTCTTTTTGGTAAGCGCGATGGAAGGATCGCCTACAATTTTTTTCTCTCCGTTTTTCATTAATAATATTTTTTCCGCATACATTGAAGCAAGGTTAAGATCGTGAGACACCATTATTATGGTTCTATTTTGTTTGGTTTTTAAATTTTTTAAAAGCTCCATTAATCTGATTTGATGCGCCGGATCAAGAGACGCCGTAGGTTCGTCTAATATAATTATTTTAGGCTGCTGGGCTATTGCTCGCGCTATAAATAACCGTTGCCTTTCTCCGCCGCTTAACTGATCAAGCCTTCTTTCCGCAAATTTTTCGGTATCCGTAAAACGCATAGCCTCTTTTGCTATTTTTATATCCTCCGCGCTTTCTATTCCAAGTATTCCAGTATGAGGGTATCTTCCCATATAAACGATTTCTTTTGCTTTAAACGGAAATGAAACCGGTATCTGTTGCGGAACAAAGGCTATAAAGCGGGCGAGCTGTTTTGCGGAGAATGAGGATATTGGAGTTTCGGTTATTCGAACCTCTCCTACGCTTGCTTTTATTATGCCCGCCAATATTTTAACCAGAGTTGTTTTGCCGGATCCGTTTGGTCCTGCAATAACAAAAAATTCCCCCTGATTTATATAAAAGGATATGTTTTTTACGGCGTTGAAGTTCTTGTAACTATAATTGATCGATAGCGCTTCTACGGCTTTTTTTATATTTTTCATATTAACCCGTTTCTTTACTTTTTGTCTTTGTTTTAAGCAAATTCGAGGGTTAAATGCAAGAGGCTTTAATTAAGGCGGCGAATAAATCCGCCGCCTTTTTCGATTTATGTTTTATCGATTATAATATTTTTCTTTGCGTAAAATTTTAGCCAAGCGTTTAAAAGCTATCAAACCCATAGAGATAAGCCCCGCTGCAATTAATATCTCGGGAAAAGAGGGGTAGGGATCGTAAGTTTTTATGCCTATAATAGATACGTTTACCCTGTTCCAAATAACTCCGGCTATAAGCAATATGCAGGCGAGAAGCATTCCTTGTTTTTTTTGAGTAAATTTTTGATTAATATCCAAGTTTTTGAGGAGAGACGCCCGGAATTCTGGTATCCGCCGCCTCCAAAAAATTCGATTTTTTCCGCAAGCAGATTGTTCCATTCTTTGCAGGCAATCTGACATCCGCGACATCCTATACATTTGGTTGAATCTATCAGCATTCCTTTCCTTTCATTTCTATAATATTTCTCATTAGTTCAGTTTTCATTTAGATTTAAAGTGCCGGATAAAATTTTTACTCTTCATCGCTTTTGTTAGCGTTATATGGCAAAAAAAAGAGATAGCCTTGTTATTCGGCAAATTTTCAATTTCTTTTCATAATCATTTCAAAATATAGTCATAACCGTTTAAATTCCGGAATCATTGTATTTGCATCTCCTACATGTTTGCGCTTGCTCCGGTCGCTACGCCAGCATATCCGAATTGCCAGATAACTCCTATTTGATGCGAGCTTATATTTAATGATACTAGATAATCGTTCGTTATTAAACGTCTTTAGACGACATATATTCGCAAAAGATACGCCCTATTTTCTATGCTTTCTTCTTTTCCTCTATAAAATTTCTCATTGCTTTGCTCCTTGACATTGTATGAAAAAAACAGACCGCAATAAGAAAACGCGCCTGTCATGCAAAGCAAAGAATCGATTGATTATTTTAACAATCATTCTTTTTTATGTTTAAATATCTTTAATAATGGTTTATAAAAGCAGATCGCAAAAATTTTGATTTTAACGATTATGGAAAGAATATGTATTTTAAAAAAAAAATAGGACGCTTTAATCTTTTTAATAAAACTTTGCTAATTCCTGAGATGAGCAGGATATTAACCCATCTTTGCGCGGCTTGTTTAAAAAGTTTCGGCATTAACGCAAAGGCGCTTGAAACCTGTAACGAAGCCTCTCTTGAACTCGGAAAAGAATATACTTCTGGCAAGGAGTGTTATCCTTGCCAGATAACTATGGGGGATATTCTCTATTTTTTAAAAAAGGAAAAAAAAAAATTAAAGGGTAATTTCGATATAGAAAAATATCTTTATTTGATGCCGGAAACCGCGGGACCTTGCAGATTCGGAATGTATAATAAATATCAACATATAGTTTTAAATTCTTTTCCGGAGTTTGCGCAATTAAAAATAGTCTCTCTTTCCGCAGGGGACGCTTATTCGTTTGACGGTATGATCGAGAAAAAAAAGGTTACGGCAATAAGAAAAGCCTCTTTTATCGCTTTGGTTACAGCGGATATATTAGATAGGCTTCTTATGAGAATAAGACCTTACGAAAATAAAACTGGGGCTGCGGAACAATTTATTTTAAAAGCTCAAAATATTTTATCCAAAGCTTTTGAAAAGCATGCGGCTTCCGGAAATTTTAATTTTATTTTTAAAAAATTGGAACAGATAGCGGAAAACGGAAAAAAGTTGATAGACCCTTCAATACCCCCTAAGCCGCTTGTAGGAATAGTAGGCGAAATATATTTGAGAAGTCATGAGCGTTCCAATCAGAGTTTAATTAAAAATTTGGAAAAACAGGGCGCAGAGGCTGTAAACGCTTCTATTGCCGAATGGGTTAATTTCACCTCTTATAAGGAGTTAAAGAATGCCGAACGGGAGGTTAGGTTAAATTTAACCTCTTTTAAAATAAAGCCTATAGCCGATAGCATGAAAAATGTATTAAAATACGGCAAAATCTTTTTTTATCAAAAATATAAACAGAAGCGGATATATGATAGGGCGATAAAATTTTTAAATATAGCTCAAGATCATAATGTTAAGGACCTTGATAAGATTATAAAGGAAAAAAAACTTTTTACGTTGGATATAGGAACCGAAGCCTGTTTGAGTATTCCTGGAGCTTTATCCTATGCGGAGCATGGTTTTAACGGAGTGGTAAATGTTTATCCGTTTACCTGTATGCCGAGCATCATAACTTCGGCTATAGTAAAGCCTTTGATGAGTAAAATGAGAATGCCCTATCTTGACGCCTCTTATGATTCTACATATCAGCCTTCTCGCGAAACCGCCATAAGAACCTTTATGTATCAGGTAAAGCGGCATTTTAAAAAGCAGGGCAGGGGTTAGAAAAAAACGGTTCGTTGGGTAATAAGTTATAAAATTATAGCTTTATATTTATGATATGTGGTGCCGAAGGCCGGACTTGAACCGGCACGGGCGTAACCCACTACCCCCTCAAGATAGCGTGTCTACCAATTCCACCACTTCGGCACATATTCGGTTATTTTGTGTTGTCTGTTTCGGAGCTTTCAGCCTGCGGCTGTTTCGATTGAGCCGAAGTCGGAGTCTCCGTTTTAACATCTTGAGTCTGCGTAACTTTCACTTTTTCAATAACGGACGGCTCCTGTTTCTTGCCAGAAGTAGAGGTTAATATTAAAGAGGTAACCATAAAGATTATCGCCGCTATTGTAGTGGCTTTGGTTAAAAAAGTAGAAGCTCCGCCGCTGCCGAATAAGCTTGAGCTTGATCCGCCTCCGAAAAGAGAGCCCATGTTGGCTCCTTTTCCAGTCTGCAGCAAAACTATTAATATTAGAGCCAAACAGACTATAACGTGTATTGTTGTTATTAATATAGACATTATTTATATTTTATAACT
Organism: Desulfobacterales bacterium; assembly: GCA_029939135.1. Taxonomy (GTDB): domain Bacteria; phylum Desulfobacterota; class Desulfobacteria; order Desulfobacterales; family JAFDMD01; genus JAFDMD01. The sequence continues at coordinate 3,451 of JAOZTP010000091.1, read as the reverse complement.
TCCGAAAAGGTTGTTGCATCGAGGCTTGCGCCTCCTACAAGAGCGCCGTCTATATCCGGCATATTCATTATTTGTTTGATGTTAGCCGGTTTTACGCTGCCTCCGTACAGTATTCTTATTGTTTCCGCAAGGCTTTTTCCAAACTGCGCTTCTATTTTTTCTCTTATGAATTTATGGGATTCCTGAGCCTGCTCATCCGTAGCCGTTTTGCCTGTGCCTATAGCCCATACAGGCTCGTAAGCTATTACCAAATTCTTTAAGTCTTCGGCAAAAAAATCTTTTAATCCTAATTCCATCTGTTTGTCAAGTATTTTAAACGTATCGCCTGCATCTCTTTGATCTTCTGTTTCTCCTACGCATAAAACCGGAATTAATCCAGAATTGATTACGGCGTTTATTTTTTTATTTATATTTTCGTCTATTTCCTTAAAAATCTCTCTTCGTTCCGAATGCCCGACTATAACATAACGACATCCGCAAGATAACAGCATGGATGTAGATATTTCTCCGGTAAAAGCCCCTTCTTTTTGATAGCAAATATTTTGAGCCCCAAGTTTAATATTTGAATTTTTCAAAATGTTTCCTACGAGATATAAAGATGTAAATGAAGGCGCAATCATTATATCGACATCTTTAACTTCAGAGGCCAACTCCAACAAGGTTTTTGCGGTTTCTACGGCTTGCCTGCAACCTTTATACATTTTCCAATTTCCGGCTATAAGGGGCGTTCGTTTATTCATTTTATATTCTCCTTTCCTTATATTTTATAGTTTTATTCATTAATGTTTATCTAAATAAAACGCCTATAGATAATTTTCTATCTTTTATCTCTTTTATTCCCTTTAAGTATTCCGCTTGCAAGAGAAATGCTTTTTTTCCCGAACGCTTCAATGCTGTCTGCAAGTTCGTTAAGTTTCATTTTTT
>JAOZTP010000091.1:0-2427 GCA_029939135.1 Desulfobacterales bacterium | reverse complement strand
CTTTTTTTCCCGAACGCTTCAATGCTGTCTGCAAGTTCGTTAAGTTTCATTTTTTCTCGGTTATCTATCGCTCTTATTAAAATGGGCAGATTAACGCCGGATAAAACTTCAACGGCTCCCTCTTGTAAAAAAGAGTAGCTTATATTAGACGGCGTGCCTCCGAACATATCCGTTAAGATTAATACGCCTGCGCCTTGATCAACCTTTTTTATCCCATCCTGTATTCTTTTTATTATTTTATCCGTAGGCTCGTCCTCTATATTTATAGATAATGGCAGGAGAGCGGGCTGACTTTTTTTTTTAATGAATTCAGCCGCTTCCATAAGGGCGTAACTTAACTTTGCATGGGCTGCTATTATTATTCCTATCATAGTTTGCTCTATTTTTTATTCCGAATATTTTTCATCCGCTTTTTTTATTATTGATAATATCTCCGCTCCGGTTTCGGCTTTCATAACCTTTTTTCTAAAATTTTCATTTTTTAAAATTTTAGAAATTTTTGCCAATAGCCTTAAATGTATTCCCGCAGAATTTTCAGACGTGAGTAGAAGAAAAAATATATTAGTAAGTCCCCCGTCTAAAGAATCGAAGTCAATCCCTTTTTTGCTGACTCCAAAGCTTAATACGGTATCGTCAATATTTTTCAATTTCGCATGCGGCAGCCCGACTCCGTTATCGTAGCCTGTGCTTCCGAGCTGTTCTCTTTCCATTAACGCTCTTACTAATATTTCATTATCGATTTCTAAAATTTTGGCGACCGGAGCCGCCAGCTCTTCTAATGTTTCCTTTTTATTCTGAGACGAAAGATTTGTTATAATCGCCTCTTTTTGTAAAAAATTTAATATTTTCATAATCTTTTAATTTATTTGCCGGATTTCCTCTTTTTATATTGGTTCGTAGATGTCCGAATTGTTTGCTCCGCCTCTTACTTGCTGCTTACGGTTGTCGGCAAAAAGCTTCTAACCTCTCCTTTTGCAATATTTTTTTACGATTAGATATTTTTAATAATAAAACTTTCCCTATTTATAATTTAAGATAAACAGCAGAAACATTGCATGCAACGCCTCTACTGTTCATCCCCTTTTTCAACAAGGTTTTAATATTATATGTTAGGCTGAATTAGTCCATAATGTCCGTCATTGCGATGATAAACTACATTTACCCTGCCTGTTTTTGCGTTTGTAAATACTAAAAAATTGCTCTCTTCAATGTCAAGCTGCATAACCGCATCTTCAGGATACATAGGTTTATAATCAATGTTTTCAACCTTTATCTCCTGTTCTGCTTGATCCGGTTTAACTATGTTTTCCGGTTGAGATAACCATTTTTCTTTGTTTTTTGTTCTTTTTGTTTTTATTTTCTCTTTATTTTTTTTAATCTGTTTGTCAAGTTTATCTATAGCCGCATCTATTGAAGAATATATATCGCTTGTCTCCTCTTTTGCATTTAATACAAGTCTGTCTCCGGTTATGCTGATTTCGGCTATGTTGCGAAATTTTTCCACCGAAAGAACCGCCGTCGCCTCTCCCTGGTTATCTAATAATTTATCCAGCTTTTCTATCTTTTCGGCAATATGCCTCTTTATATTCTCCGATGTATCAATATTCTTAAATGTTATAGCTATCTGCATAATTCTCTCCTTTCTTTAAGAGTTATAATAATTATCCGCTATATTCTTTTCTTGCGGAAGCCGGAAGTATATTCATTTTGTTGCGATATTTGGAAACCGTTCTTCTTGAAATCTTTATGCCCATATCATTTAATATTTCCGTAAGCTTTCCGTCGTCATAAGGCAATGAAACAGGCTCTTTTTTTATTATATTTTTTATTTTTTCCATAATAGATGCGGAAGTTGTCAAAGCGCCTCCGATAGTTTTAACAGGATTGGTAAAAAAATATTTCAACTCGAAAATACCATTGCTACAATGCAGATACTTGCCGGCAATAGTTCTGCTAACGGTTGATTTGTGCATTCCTATATCGTCTGCCACATCGGATAAGTTTAACGGTTTTAACAGATCGTATCCTTTGTTAAAAAAATTTTTCTGAAATTTAATAATGCTTTGCGCAACCTTGCATATAGTGGTTTTTCGTTTATGTATGCTCTGAGTAATTTGTATTGCGGCTTCCCTCTTTTTTTTGATGTACTCTTCGGTTGCACCATCTATTTTTTTCTCCCCATAAGCTTTATTTTTGTAAATATTGCTTAAACGCAACTTTGGAAGCCCGTCTTCATTATAAAAAGGGATAAATTTACCGTCTATTTTACGAACATATATATCAGGAATTATATGCTGAGCCGGAGAAAAATCTCCGAATGCTCTACCTGGATACGGTTCAAGGCTTTTTATAATGTTTACCGCCAATATAACATGTTTTATCGGCAGTTTTAAACTTTTGCTTATTGCCGTAAAATTTTTTCTTTGA
>JAOZTP010000006.1 GCA_029939135.1 Desulfobacterales bacterium | reverse complement strand
GATTCAATAGAAACAGGCGCGGTAATAGCGGCAAACGACATTAACATGGACCTTGCCTCCTTAACAAATACAGGCGGAACAATCTCCGGCGACAATACCCTTAATATTAAAAGCAAAGGGGATATTACAAACGTAAGCGGAACAATAAAAGGCGGAGACGTATCTGTAAAATCAACCGAAGGAAGCATTGTAAATAAAACCGCAACCGAAACTACCGGAACAGACGCCGGAAGAAATACCGTAATAGGTAAAACGGCTACAATAAAGTCAACCGGCAATTTAAACATAGAAGCGGAAAAAGATATAACCAATCTCGGCGCAAACATGGAAGCCGGAGGAGACGCAAGCCTTAAAGCCGGAGGAGACGTAACCTTTGACACAATAGAAAATAAAAAGGCTTCAACTACTTATAGCTCCGTAGATGGAGGATATGCAAAAACAACCGAACAAACAACCGAACATATCAAATCCGGCTTAACTACCGGCGGCAACCTTAATATAGAATCCGGCAAAGATATAACCCTTGCAGGAACAGACGTAAAAGCCGGAGGAGACGCGAGCCTTGAAGCGGAAGGCAACCTTAATATAGTAGCAAGAGACAATACAAAAGAGGTTACTACCGAATCCGAAAAATCCGGTTTCGGAGTAGGCGGCGGACTTTACGGAAGCACAAAAACAACCGAAGAGAAATTTCAAAGCAGAAATCTCGGCTCAAGCGTAGAAGTTGGCGGCGACATAGCCATGAAATCCGGCGATACCCTTACAATACAAGGCTCCGAACTTGACGTTGCAGGCAATGCGGAAATAGAGGCGACAGACGTTCAGGTATTAGAAGGAAGAAATATCGACAAAACCACCACAAAAACCGAAACAACCACATTCGGCAAAATAATTAAACCGAAAGCTTCCGGCGAAGCTTCGGCAGGAACTTCCGCAGAAGCCAAAGCTTCCGGTTATCTTGCCGGATCCGGCGGCAGCGAAGCCGGAGCAAACGCAGGCGCCAACACCGAAGACGGAGCGTCTGCAAAAGCCTCTTCAAGTTCCGATCCAAACATGGCTTCCACCTCTTTTGCAAAAGGGGAGATGTCATTAGGAGTGGAAGCTAACGCCAAAGCCGGTTTTAAAGCCGAAACCGGCGTAAAACTTATGGAAAAAACCGTAACTACCTCTAAAAAGTTTTCTTCAAAAAGCGTAGGCTCCGTAATAAAAATAGGCGGAAACCTTAAAACAAAAGCAAAAGAGGACGTTGTATTGCGAGGCGCAGAAGTGGAAGCCGGAGGAAACGTTGATATAGACGCTAAAAACGTAGCTGTTCTGGCGGCGAAAGATGTTGAAACCTCCACAACCGAAACTACGGTTACAAGCATAGGCTTGATGAACGAAACAACAGGAAAAGCCGAAGCCGGCGCAGGAGCAAAAGCCTCTGCATCAGGAGACCTCGGAGCGTTAGGACCAAACGCCAAAGCTTCCGCCGAAGCGAGCGCAAAAGCGGAAGTCGGAGTAGAAAATAAAGAAAATCTTTTTAAAAGAGAGAAAACTACAAGCTCCTCGTTAGATATAACCAACACCGGCAGTTCAATTAAAGCCGGCGGCAACCTTAATATAAACGCCAAAGATAAACTTACCGCCGAAGGCTCCGAATTAAGCGGAGAAAAAGGAGTAAGCGTTAAAGCAAAAGATATGGAATTTTTGGCGGCGGAAGATGTTCATATCGCTACAACTAAAACCCAAACTACAAGCTTCGGACTGTATTCCAAAGCAGGAGCAACAGCGGAGGCAAAAGCGCAAGCGGGGGTGGTTGCAAGCATGGGCATGAATGATGCCGTTCCTGAAGCTTACGCTTATGCAAACGCAAAAACCGCAAAAGGAATGCAATTTTCTACTAAAACCAAAACAACTACGAAAGGTTCTACCAAAGCAAAAGTATCAACCATTAAATCCGGTTCCGGAAGCGTTGAAAGAATTGCAGAAAATAAAATAACAGACGTAGGAACAAACATAGAAGCGGCGGAAGATTTTACCCAGTCCGCAAAAACAATTACAAGCTTGGCGGCAAAAGATACTTCGTATAAAACCGAAAGTTCCGAAGAGCATAGCGCAAAAATAGGAAATACCGGAGAAGCCGGAGTTCAAACAGGCACCAAAGTCGCAACTAAGGCAAACGCTCTTGCCGGAGTGGAAGCCGGTTACAACATGACAAAATCATCTTCAAGCGAAAGCGCAAGCAAAGCGGTTGTTTCCAATATAAAAGTAGGGGGCAAAGTTAAAAGCGTTTCCGCAGATAAAACTACCCTTGAAGGAACCAACATAGAAAGCGGAGGAGATATAGAATTAGAAGCCGGAGAACTTGATTATAAAGCGGCGAGCGACACATCAAGCAAACAGGCAAAATCTACCGAAGGAGGCTTTGGCGTAAGCGCAGCTGCAGGGCTAAGCACTGCAGGAGGAGTGGACGGCAAATTCGGCATAAGCGCAAAATACGGAAACGAAAAAAGCGTCGAACAATCTTCTACCGCACTTGCAGGCGGCATTTCATCCGGAGGCAACCTAAAAATTAAAACTACAAAAGGAGACGTTAGGTTAGAGGGAACAAAAATTGATTCTAAAGGAGATGCCGAAGTTGATGCAGCAGGCAACATTAAATTTGACGCCGCAACAAGTACAAGCAGTAAAACGTCAAAATCGGTTAATGCCGAAGCCGGATTAAGAGTAAGCGGCAACAAAGGAGATTCCGGAACCAAATCGAATACCGGAGCAGATGCTTCGTTTGGTTACGGTAAAAGCAGCGAAGAAAGCGTTACTCAAGAGGCGGGCAGCATAAAATCCGGCGGCAATCTAAAATTAAAATCCGGCAAAGACATGACATTAGTCGGAACCGATATTGAGGCTAAAAAAGACGCTCAGTTGCAAGCTGCCGGAAGCGTTGATTTTCAAGCGGCAAAAAGTACTACCGAATCATCTAATTTTGGCGTAGAAGCCGGTTTTGCCACAGGTCCTGCAGCCGGAAGACCAAAAAAGAAAGAAGAGCCTAAAACAATCTCACTTTCCGCAGGAGTTGAATCCGGAAGCGAAAAAAGCGTAGAGGCTAAAGCTGGCGGCATAAAATCCGGCGGAAACCTTGCAATAACAACAGGCAAAGACGTTTCCCTTGAAGGAACCGATTTGGAAGCCGGAGGAACCGCAAAAATTGCGGCGGGCGGAACCGTAAAGAAAACAGCCGCAAAAAGTACAACTACATCAAGCGGTTTTTCTGCAAAAGCGGGAATAAAAACAAAAGAGACTAAAGATAAAAGTATGGGAATGGTAGAAGGCGGAGCCGATTTTACCGGCGATTCATCTTCTAGCGAAGACGAGGCAAGCATAAAAGCATCCGGCGGCGTTCAAATAGCGCAAAACAGCGCGGCGGCAAAGGCGGCGGCGTCAATACAAAACCCGGCGGTAGCTCAAGGAGCGGTAAGCGGCGCGCCGGTCGATATGAAAAATTTTAATACAGAAACAAAAACCGAGTTTGCAAAACAGGCAATAGCAAACGCTATGGGAATAGACCCGTCCGAAGTCGATACAAGCTCTCCGAAATTTGCGGAATTAAACCAAAAACTACAGCAGGCGGACAGCGTAAACGGAGACGGACCTAATTCTTTTGATTTGGAAGGCTTTTGTAACACATTAAAAAACTAACAGAGCGGCAAAGATACAAAGTAATAAAGTAGAGGCGTTGCATTTTCATGCCTTTACTGATTCGTATGTTAATTCTAATTTATAATTGCAAGCATATAAATCATAGTGCGGACAATTAAGGGATTTCTCCTCGATGCGTTCCTCGAAATGACAAGTAAAAAAAATTTTTCTTGTCATTTCGACCAAAGGGGGAAATCCCTTTATTATTTCATTTACTTTTTTTAACGGCTTAAAATTTTTTTATGGAGAATATAATTATGAAAAAAAACAATTTTCATTGCGTATTTTTTTTTTTATGCTTTTGGCATTATCAATCATGTCAAACGCTGGGGCGGCAGAGCCGATAGTAGCTACCGAAAGCGGAGCTACAAAGGTTTATTTGTCGCCCAACGGAGTTCCGGTAGTAGATATAGATACCGCAAACGGAGCCGGAGTTTCTCATAACACATTTATAGAATATAATGTTGAGAAAAACGGGTTAATATTAAACAACGGCAATAAAAGTCAAATAGCCCGTCAATCTCAGCTTGCGGGGCAAATTATAGCAAACCAGAATTTAGATCAAGAGGCAAGATTCATACTTAACGAAGTAACCTCTCCCAACAGAACCAGATTGGAAGGCTTTACCGAAGTTTTGGGCGGAAAAGCAGACGTTATTATTGCAAATCCATTCGGCATTACCGCAGAAGGTTGCGGGTTTATAAATACGGACAGAGTAACCTTTAACTACCGGCGCGTCTAATTTTGGATTTGAGACGGGACATTAAACGGTTTTAACGTTCAAAAGGGAGACCTGTTAATACAGGGAGAAGGAATAAACGGAAGAGCTCAACAGATACTTGACCTTGTAAGCCGCTCCGTAAAAATAGACGGACAAATCAACGTTTCCACATTAAATATTACAACCGGAGCAAATCTATGGAAGCGCTCATATAACAGCGTAATAGGAGATGGGACGCTCGAAGGAGCCGCTCCGGCTTACGCTATAGATTCAACCGTTCTCGGCGGGTTATATGCGAATCGGATTCATATAATAGCTACGGAAGACGGAGCAGGAGTTCGCATGCTCGGAGACGCCGCGGCAAATGCAGATGTACCCTTACAAGCGATGGGAAAATCGAGATAAAAACCGCTATCTCGGCAGAGCGAGACATTGATATTGCAACCGCCGAAACCGGAGCCGATTCTTTAACCTTAACTAATGCAAGCCTTTCGGCAAAAAATAATATCGACTTAACGGCAAAACAGGGCGGAGCCGAAATCGCAGGAGGCAAAATAATTGCAAGCGTTAATTTAAGCGAAAAATTCGGAGCGCTTAACGATACCGCAAGCGTAAACGCGGGGGATGCGGATAATAACAAACGTTATGCGAGCGGATTATTAGACTTGAGCGTAACAGACCATGCTCAAATAAACGGAGTTTCTTACGGCTCCGGTCAAAATTTTACGGGCGAGTTCGGGAGCGTTACCGCTGCAAGCTTTGATAATTCGGGATTATTTAACGCTTCGGATAATGCGGCGCAGTCCGGCATATTTACGCTCGGCTCCCTTACAAATCAAGGAACAGGCATAATCCAATCTAAAAAAGATTTAATCTTTGATGTTGCAAACTCTTTTACAAACAACGGTAAAATAATAGCTTTAAACGATCTTACTACGGCAGCCGGAACCTCTTCTATCCTTTCAGTTATAAATAAAGAGGATGGAATAGTTCAAGCGAGCGGATTATTAACCGTAAAAGGAAAGGATACGGGCGCAAATACTACAATAAATAATCAGGCGGGAACCCTTTTGGGAGTTAATAAGCTTAATTTGAAAATTTCAAGTTTAACAAACAGCGACATACTTCAAGGCGGAATGGACGGCGCTCTATTAGATATTACAAACGGGCTTACAAACAGCGGCAAAGTCATTACGGACGGAGCATTAACAATTAACGCCAATATAATAGTTAATACAAGCGCGGGAAGCGTTCAAGGAACAAACGGCTCTACGGTTGCCGCTGCAAGCCTTGATAATTCGGGATTATTTAACGCTTCGGATAATGCGGGATACTCCGGCGCATTTACGCTCGGCTCGCTTACCAATCAAGCCTCCGGCATAATTCAGTCCGAAGGCGGCTTAAATATAAATACAGATAGTTTTAACAACTTCGGTAAAACATTAAGCGCAGGAAATATAATCTTCCGCGGCAAAACAGGCGGGGCTTACGCTCTTAATAGTTACGGGCGTATTCAATCCGGTGGTTTATTGAATATAGGAGACGGAGCTAATTTTAATGTTAATATAGGTTCTACAGGCGTAATACTCGGCGGCAGCGCCGTAATGAATGCGACAAGTTTGACAATTGCAGACGGCGGTATGATAAGCTCGATGCAAGATATGAATTTGCAGTTAGGGACTCTTCAATTTCAAGGTTCATCTTCCAGAATTGTCGCCGCTACAAACGGCGGTTCTGCAACCGTATCTCTTTTAAATTCCTTTAGTAATATCGGAGCGGTTCATTCTGGCGGCAACTTAAACTTTACGGCTCCTTCTATTATCAATAGTAATATCGGAGGGTTTTCTGCTCTTAATACCCTTGCCCTTAACGCTTCAAGCGGCTCGCTGAACAATGCAGGAGCATTATATGCCGGCAGCATTCTAAATGCCTCGTCAACTGAAATTTTTACAAATCAGGCATCAACAGGAAATATAAATTCCGGCGGAAACGTGAATCTTAATGCCGTTACTTTTATTAATCAGGGAGAAATAAATGCCGCAGGCTCAATTTCGATTACAGCTACTACTTTTAAAAATTTAATTTTATACGGAGATACCCGCGAATGGTATAAATCTGCGGAAAGCCTTGATCAGACCGTAGGCTCCAGGGACTGGTATGATTTTCCGGACGATTTCGAAGCGACGTATAAAAAGTCAACTTGGACGATGTCTCAGCGTTATAAAACACCTCTGCCTACGGTTAAGCCTCATATTATTGCAGGAAATACTCTTACGATTCAGGGCTTTAGTTCCGGCGAAAACATCGGCGGGTTTATATCTGGCGGGACGGTTAATCTGATCGGCACAGGAACATTTACCAATAGCGATCTTCCGCTGAACAGAAAAGATTATATTAGAACTTGGACGCTTGAAACAAAGTATATAGCTTTGGGCCCCATTACTTATTATAGAAATAGAACTCTTGATGATAGCACGGCGATGACCGAAAGCGTTATATCTACTGCCGGCGCTGGAATTCTTGCAGGTTACCTTAACGCATCCGGTTTTGATCTTATTAATAAAGGCGCGCCGCTTCAAGTTTACGTCTCTTCTACAAAGGCTGACGGAACTTCAAGCGATTTTTTGGCAAATGGAGTTGTAGGCGTAGCGGCGGCAAACGGGGGGACTGCAATCTTGATTATCAAGTTGCCGACAAATCCTAACGGCTACTTTGTTTTAAACGTTAATTCCAACGCTGATTATCTCGTGGAGGTAAATCCGCTTTTTGGCGTTGGGGCGGATTTTGTAGGCTCGCAATACATGGGACGCCGTTACGGCTACGATCCGGACGATACAATAAAACGTCTTGGGGACGCCAATTACGAAGCGTTTTTGATTCGACAGCAGCTGATTCGGAAAACCGGAAGCAACCTTCTCGGAGGCTATGCAAGCGAAGCGGAGCAGATGAAAGGGTTTATGGAAGCGGGGCTTTCTTCGGCAAAAAAACTGAAGCTTGAATATGGAAAGGCGCCTACCTCCGAACAATTTGTGAAGCTTGAAGAGGATATAGTATGGATGGTAGAAATCGAAGTCAAAGGACAGAAAGTATTGGCTCCGGTTGTTTATCTTGCGCAATCTACCAAAGATTCAGTCCAAAAAGGAGCGGTAATAGCGGCAAACAACATTAACATGGATCTTGCCTCCCTTACCAATATCGGCGGAACAATCTCAGGAGATAACGCTTTAAATATTACAAAAAAAATATTACAAACGTAAGCGGAACGCTTAAAGGTGGAGACGTATCCCTTAAATCAACAGCGGGAAGCATTATAAATAAAACCAAAACCCAAGTTTTCGGCGGCGATTTTGAGAAGCGGACTTCCGTAGGCAAAACTGCAGAAATTAAATCTACTGGAAATCTGAATATTGAAGCAGCAAAAGATATAAAAAATCTCGGCGCAAAAGTGGAAGCGGGAAAAGATGCAAGTCTTACGGCAGGCGGAGACGTAACTTTTGACACCGTAGAAAAGAAAACAATCAAAACTACCCATACCAAGAAAAGAGGTTTTTTTAGTTCTTCGGATATTACAAAAACGGAAAAAACAACGGAACAGATTAAATCGAATTTATCCGCAGGCGGCAGTCTTAATATAAAGTCCGGCAAAGATATAACCCTTGCCGGAACAGACGCAAAAGCCAAAGAGGAAATGAATTTTGATGCGGCAGGCAATTTAAATATAATTGCAAGAAATAACACAAAACAGGTTATTAGCCAAACTCGAACAGTAGGTTTTGGCGTAGGCGGCGGCGGGTTCGGCGTTGAAGATGAAAACAAAGATGCCTATAAAAGCAGAAATGTAAGCTCAAATGTAAATGCCGGAGGCGACGCCTCTATGAAATCCGGTAAAACTCTTAAGATAAAAGGCTCCAAACTTGACATTGCTGGCAATGCCGAAATTGACGCAAAGAATATTAAAGTAGTAGAGGGCAGGGATATTGACCGCACTATTACTAAAACCAATACTACAACCTTTTATAAACTTGATACCGGCAGCGAAAAAAGTAGCTCGGATGCTAAATCGGACACAGGACGAGGACTGCCGGCGCAAGCCGAAGCTGGAGCAGAGGCGGGTTATAAAGGCAATGCAGGTTTTGTTATTGCCGGGGTTACTACTCAAGAAGCCAATTCATATTCTTCAAAAAGCGTAGGCTCGGAATTAAAAATTGGAAAAAATTTTACGATTAAAGCAAAAAATGAGGCGTTGCTGCGCGGAGCCGAAGTTGATGTGAAAGAAAATATTAATCTTGACGCTAAAAATGTTAAGATCATGGCTGCCCAAAACAGATATACTTCAAAAGTTAAAACCAATACCACAGATATTGGATTGATGATTGAAACGGAGAATGAAGCTAAAGCGGAAGCCGAAGCAAAAGCGCAATTCGGCGCTATGGCAGATGCGTCTGCAGAGGCAAATTTTAAAAATTCCGTTTATTTGACGCGTAATACAAAAACCGAAACTACCTCTTTGGATGTAACTAATACGGGGAGCTCTATTAAAGCGGGCGGTAAACTTAACATAAATGCTAAAGAAAAAATTACCGTAAAAGGCTCGGAATTAAGCGGAGACCAACAGGTAAACCTTAAAGCAAAAGATATGGAGTTTTTGGCTGCGGAGGATATACATAAAACAACCGGCAAAACCGATACTGTTAGCGCCGGAATTTATATTGACGGCGAAGGAAAAGCATTTGCTGGAGCAAAAAAGGGAATAGACGGCGGAACGAGAGCCAGCGGAGGAGTTAAAGGCAAAAGCGGCGCAGGACTTAAGACCGAAGTCGTTCAATCAAGCAGCGGCAAGATTTCGACAAAAGCGGTAGTATCTACCATAAAATTCGGGTCCGGCAGTATAGAGAGAACTGCGGAAAATAAAATAACCGATGTAGGAACAAATATCGAAGCCGCCGGAGATTTTATCCAGTCTGCCAAAACCATTGAGAGTCTTGCGGCTAAAGATACAACCTCTGTTTTCGGCAAGTCTCAAACTGATACTGGAAAATTAGGCGGTTATGTAGAAGGGGAGGCAATAGGCTCTTCCACAACTTTTGCGGCAGGCAAAGGAGGCGAGGCGCCTTATTCCCGTCAGGAAGAAAAAGACAGCCTGTTTACAAGCAAAGCGATTGTTTCTCAAATAAAAGCGGGAGGTAAAGTTAAAAGCGTTTCTTTCGGTAAAACTACTTTTGAAGGAACAAAAATTTCAGGAGACGGCGGAGTAGAAATAGAAGCTAATGAACTTGATTTTAAAGCCGCAAGAGACGTTAAAAAAAGCAATAAATCTTCTTTTGAAGCGGGCGGTTCTGCAAATATGGGCGTTGCATACGGAAAGGATGCGCCGGTTAGCGGAGGGGCGGCAGGCAATTACGGAGATAAAACAAAAAGCGCCGAGTCATCTACGGCGACGGCAGGCAAAATAACGTCAGGCGGAGGTATAAGCATTAAAACAAAAAAGGATGCAAGCTTTGAAGGAACAAAAATTAAGCCCGAAGATAACACCGAAATTAATGTTGGCGGCAGCCTTAAATTTGACGCCGCAAAAAGCTCTACCGAAAAAAAAAAAATTCAAAAGATTTCAAGGGAAGCGTAGGTAAAAACAGGCTTGCCAAAAAAGGAGAATCTATTTTGGAAGGCTCTGCGGCGGGCGGTTACGGCAAAAGCAGTTTCAAAACCGCTACTTTTGAAACAGGAAGTATTAATTCCGGCGGTAAAATCAATATAAGTTCCGGTAAAAACGCTACTTTTGTAGGAACAAAAATTGAGGCTAAAGAGGATATTACAATTGACGCGAAAAATAATATAAACTTTAATGCCGCAATTAATACATCGGAAAGCGAAACCGAAGATTTAGAAGCAGATATTTCATTATATAATAAAACCTCTAAAAAACAGGGCGGAAGTAAGAATGAAAAATATAATACGCTGACTTTAGATCAAAGCGCATCTTCAACAAAATCTAAAATTGCAGATACGGGGCAGATTAAATCATCGGGAGGCGGCATTAAAATAACAGGAGGTAAAAATATAGGCTTTGAAGGAACGGATGTAAAAGCCGAAAAAAAGGTTTCGGTTACAGCAGGCGGAATCGTTACTTCAAAAAGCGTTAAAAACAGTTACAAAAAAATAGGCGACGACCTCTCTTTATCTATGAATCTTGATTCAAAGACTAAAACAGGAGGAAGTAGCAGTACATTTTTTGGGGTTGACATAGAATATAAATCAACCTCTTCTACCAAAAAGACAAATATCAAAGCAGACGGAGGAGTTAAGATTGAACAGAATAGCAAAACGGCGCAGGGTGAGGCATTAATACAAAATCTCGCTTTTGCGCAGAGCGCAATATCCGGTAAAATGGTTGACATCAAAAGCTGGAATGCGGAAACTAAAACCGAGTTTGCAAAAAAGGTAATAGCTCAAGTTATCGGAATTAATCCGTCCGAAGTTGATATTACAAAAAATTCGAGTTTTATCGAATTAGATGAAAAATTGAAAAATGCGGATAGCATAAACGGAAGCGGACCCAATTCTTTTGATTTGAAAGGTTTTTGTAAAACATTAAAGCCTTAATCAAGAGGCATAGCAGAGGCGCCGAGTTTGCTACGCCTCTATTTTATAAAGGGATTTCTCCTCACGTTGTTAGTCGAAATGACAAGCAGAAATAAAAAGCCATGTCATTTCGAGCGTGAGCGAGAAATCCCTTTATTATTTCCTCTATTTATATTTAGTTTGGATATATTCTCATAATGTTTTTTTTTATCTATAATATAATCATTATGAATAAGTATTTTAAAAATAATTTCACATTTTGCAAATACCCGTCTTGAAAATTTTTATAAAAAAATATAAAGAATTACAAAAAATAGAAGCTGGTTATTGCCTTTTAAGCGTAAGATGTAAAAGGTGATTTCAAAAACGTTAATTTTTCACTTATAATAGAATCGAGATAAAAAATTATGCAAGATTTAACCTCTTGGTTTGCTCTTAAAAGCATTTTCGGCGTAGGAAACGGTATTTTTAAAAAACTTATCCAACGCTTTGATTCGCCAAGAAAGGTTTTTGAAGCTTCCAAAGAAGAATTGTTACAAATTAAAAACATTAAGCATAACGTAGTCTCCGCAATATTAAAAAATATTGTGCCGGATAAGGCGAAAAGAGAGTTGGAGCTTCTTTATAAAACCGATTTTAAAATAGTTACCCTTACGGATCCGAATTATCCGGAATTATTACGTGAAATTTTGGATCCTCCCCCTTTTTTATACGTTTACGGCAACCTTGAAAAAGCGAGCTTAAACATTGCTTTTGTAGGCTCGAGACGTCCTACCGAATACGGAATTAACACAACCGTTAGAATGTGCAAAGAGATGTCCGCGCTTGGCTTTACCATAGTAAGCGGTATGGCAAAAGGTATAGATACAAAGGCTCATCAAGGAGCGCTTTTGGGTTCCGGCAAAACCATAGCGGTTCTTGGAAGCGGGTTATTAAACATATATCCGAGAGAAAATAGAAAACTGTTTTATGAAATAGGGAAACGCGGAGCGGTTATTTCGGAATTTCCGCTTAAAACGGATCCAGAGGCTCATAATTTTCCGAGAAGAAACAGAGTAATAAGCGGGCTTTGCTTTGGAACGGTTGTAGTGGAAGCCGCTTTAAAAAGCGGTTCTCTTATTACCGCAAATATTGCCGCAGATCAAAATCGAGAAGTATTTGCAGTGCCCGGAAATATTAACTCTTATAAAAGTTTTGGAGCCCACCAACTGATAAAACAGGGAGCAAAACTTGTTACAAATATACAAGACGTATTAGAAGATCTCCCGCAAAACCTTTCATATAAAGAGCAGGAGCCTGTTCAAAAAAAGGAGAATAAAAAGACGCTTCCTGAACTAACCGAAGAGGAAACGAAAATTTTTAATTTTTTAAGCGACGATCCTGTGCATGCGGACGATATCGGCATTCAATTATCATTTGACACAAGCAAATTGTTAAGTATATTACTGGCGCTTGAATTAAAAGGAGCAATAAAAAAAACACATGGCAACTACTTTAAAAAAAGATAGACCTCTTGTTATTGTGGAATCTCCCGCAAAAGTAAGAACAATAGGCAAATATCTCGGCAAACATTTTAACGTGTCCTCCACAGTAGGGCATATAAAAGATCTTCCGAAAAAAAATATCGGAATAGACGTTAAAAATAATTTTAACCCGAAATATGAAAATATACCGGCTAAAAAAAGGGTGATAGCCGATTTAAAAAAAATAGCTTCGGATACAAACGCTATATATCTGGCGCAGGATCCTGATAGAGAAGGGGAGGCTATAGCTTGGCATACCGCGGATATACTTAAAAAAAAAGGTAGAATTTTTTATAGGGTTCTTTTTAACGAACTTACAAAAAACGGCATATTAAAGGCTATGGAAACTCCTTTATCTTTAAACGAATCAAAATATAACGCTCAGCAGGCAAGAAGAATATTAGATCGTCTTGTAGGATATGAAATTTCTCCGATATTATGGAAAAAGGTAAAAAATGGATTAAGCGCGGGAAGGGTGCAATCCGTAACTGTGCGCATTATAGCGGATAGAGAAAGAGAGATTTACGCTTTTGTTCCGCGCGAATATTGGTCCGTAACCGCAGACCTTGCCGGAGAAAACTCGCCTTCTTTTAACGCAAAACTTGTTAAAAAAAATAATAAAAAATTAAATATACCGAATCAAGAAACAACAGACGCTATCCTTAAAGAGTTAAAACCGGAAACCTTTTTTGTAGATAAGATTATAAAAAAAACCGTAAAAAAAAATCCGCTTCCTCCTTTTATTACAAGCAAGCTTCAGCAGGAAGCTATAAATCGTCTTAGACTTTCGGCAAAAAAAACAATGACAATAGCCCAACAGCTTTATGAAGGCATAGATATAGGACCCGGAGAACGGGTTGGGCTTATAACATACATGAGAACAGATTCTACCAGAATAGCAGCGGAAGCCGCTTATGAAGCGATAGAATATGTTAATAAAATTTACGGAAAAGATTACGCTATAAATCAGCCTCGATATTTTGCAAACAAACAAAAAGCTCAAGACGCTCACGAGGCTATAAGACCTACGGTAATACATAATACGCCGGAAAGTATATCCGGTTATCTTACAAAGGAGCAAAGCGCTTTATATACTTTAATATGGAAACGTTTTGTAGCTTCTCAGATGAGCATAGCTTTAATAAACAGAAATTCGGTTTCTATAAAAGCGGGCGATTATACCTTTACTACAAGCGGTTCTTTAGTAAAATTCGACGGTTTTATGAAATTATATATGTCCGCCGCAGACATAATGGAACGGAATAAAAAACAGGCGATGATGCCGGAACTTAAGGAAAAAGAGATATTAAAACTTCTTAAACTTACGCCCAAACAGCATTTTACTCAGCCGCCGCCCAGATTTTCGGAAGGCTCTTTGGTAAAGGAGCTTGAAGAAAACGGCATAGGAAGACCAAGTACGTATGCAAATATACTTTCTACGATAAGATCAAAAGGTTATGTTGAACTTGTAAAAAGGTATTTTAAACCGAGCGAACTCGGTTTTATGGTAAACGACCTGCTTGTAGAAAATTTTCCTAAAATATTAGATGTGGATTTTACCGCAAAAATGGAGAATAACCTCGATAAAATAGAGGATGAGGAGGTTGATTACGTTAAAGTTTTAAATGAGTTTTATTCCCCTTTTAGTCAAACCTTAAATCTTGCGGAAACAAACATGAACAGCATAAAAATAAAAGGGATTCCAACCGACGTTAAATGCCCGAAATGCGCAAGCCCGTTAAAAATAAAGATGGGCAAAAACGGACCTTTTTTAACATGCTCCAAATACCCGGAATGTAAACATTCGACAGATTATAGCCGAGACGAAAAAGGAAAAGTTATTCCCGCCGCGCGGGCGGACGTTTCGGTAGCGGAGGGCAAAGTATGTGATGAATGCGGGCTGCCAATGACCGTAAAAAACGGAAAATTCGGCGAATTTCTCGCTTGCACCGGTTATCCGGAATGTAGAAATACCATATCTTTAAACCCTTCAAAACAGACCAAAAGCTTGGGCATTAAATGCCCCCGAAAAGGATGTTCTGGCGAAATAGTTGAAAGATATTCAAAAAGAGGAAAACTTTTTTATGGATGTAGCGCTTATCCGAAATGCGAATTTGCATCTTGGGATAAGCCAGTACAAAAAGAATGCCCCGTATGCGGAGCATCTTTTATGTTTGCAAAGTCCTCCAAAAAAGAGGGGGATTTTCTATCCTGTTCTAATAAGGAATGCGGAGAAAAAATTTTTTAATCTTTAACGTCAACCTCTATATAGTCCGCTTCATTGTTTCTTAAACTTAAAGTAAATCCCATAACCTTTAAAGATACCGGATCATAAAGCGGCGCTCTTCCGCAGATTTTAATCTTTGCGCCGGGAATCAAACCCATTTCGCGTATTCTTCTTCCCATCTCGCCTACAGCTTTAACAGACGCTATAATACCGGATTGATTATCTTTCATTTTTCTAATGTTAATTCTTGCCATACTGCTCCTTAATTTTAAAGACCCTTGCATAATTTTTTATTTTGCTTATCTTTTGCGTTACGCTCAAATTTTAATCCTTGCAACGCTTCATGTCTTACTGCGTTTAAAATTTTCGCAAGCCTTGAAAATAAACAAAATTCTTTTTTGGACAAGAGCCTTTTTTATGTGGAAAATTTTTTTTGCCGGTTCTTAAGCGACAGGTAAAATTTTTTATCTGTTATATGCCATAACTTAAAACAAAATAAAATATTTTTCTATAGGAATTATTTTAAAACGGTTAATAATTTTTTGTAGAAAAAGTTTAAGTTTGCTAATCAAATGCGCTTATACAAGACTATAATTTTGATTTTGCAATAAAAATAGCGGGAGAATTCAATTTTACAAACAAAAATTTTGATTTTTTTTTGTTAGCTTCCTTTATTATTAAAAATGTTTAAAGATGAAAACGCCTTATATCTTGCGACCCCGCCTATATTATTTTCAGCTTTATGTTTTAAGAAACCACATATAAAATTTTATAAATTCATTTGACTTTTAATAGAAAAAAGGGGAAAAACCATATTGAATTAATAATTAAAGTGAAAAGTTTTTAAAATTTTATGGTTATATGTTTTATTGTTACTAATTAGTTTCTGATAAAAATACCTTTTTTTACTTGATTTTGATTTTCTACTGGAACTAATTCGTAAATTTTTATTTTCGGAAAAGTCAAACCCCCTGCAATCTGTGAACGGAGAAAAAACTTATGGAAATTTCAGAATATTTTAGATTGGCTATTCAACTTTATATGAAAAAATTAGGCTGGGGATCGCAAAAACAGATTGCGAATGCCATAGGAATTCAGCAGAGTTATTTGAGCGAATTTTTAAATGGAAAAAGGGCTATTTCGGAAAATGCAAGAGTTAGGCTCGCCGAGTATATTAATTTTAATTATGAAGAGATTATAGCTTTGGGAAGAAAGCTTTCCAAGCAACCGGTAGAGCAGTTAAACGAACAAAGAGAAGCGCTGGCAGGAAGATTTAAACCGGAATTATTGCGCTTAATACGCAAAAAAAATAATGTAACAATAAAGGATTTTGCAAGAATTCTTTATATCTCGAAAACCGAATATATTTTTAAAGAAGAAGGGCTTCTACCTTTTACTTTTATGGAATTGTCGATTCTATTTCAACATATCGGCGCAATTCAGAACGATTTTAATAAAAGATTAGATAATGATATAACTTCTAATATAGAATCTTTTAAAAATAGAATTCAATCTTTACGGTTTGAAGATAAACAGGATTTAAAAAGCAGACTACTCAAAGAGCGGTCCGAATTAAAAAAGAAGTTTGCTAAAACATACAGAAAATTAAGCAAAGTTCAAAAAAATACCGCAATATTTTAAATCCAACGTTACGCTATAAAACATGAAAGATAAACTTTTTGACGATAATACACAAAAAGAGGCTTATTTAAAAGAAGACGCCATTTTACGCATAAAGAACGGAAAAAGAGGCATTATATTACTTATAGTCCTGAATCATATATGTCATACTTTAGATTATTTTGTTTATCCCGAAATGTTTCAAACCTTTTTAAAAATACGCCTTATCTGGTCTTTTTTACTTGTTTTGTTATTTTTTTTATTATCGAAAAAGGACCTTGCGATAAAATATTATCATATAATCGGTTTTCTCTGGACTATGTTATTGGCTCTTCCTATATGTATTATGATTTTTTTAAAAGACGGGTCGATTTCTCCTTATTATGCAGGGCTTAATCTTGCCATAGTCGGAGCATGTCAGGTATTGCCTTATAATCACTTCGAAGCTATGAGATACGGTTTGACGGTAGCTTTTTTTTATACGATAACAATTTTTTTTCATCAAGAAATCCCATTAGATTATAGTATATTTTATAATAACCTGCTTTTTATTCTGCTAACGGTTATAGTTAATGTTTATATATGTTACTTTGTTACGGAAATAAGAGTGAAGGAGTTTAAACACAGATATAAACTTGAAGAAATGGATAGGCTTAAAACCGAGTTCTATGCTAATATTAATCATGAATTGCGAACTCCTTTGACAATGATTATTTCTCCTGTAGAAAGAGTTTTAAATAATACGCCAGAGTTGTCGGAAACCGCCCGTAAATTTTTAACGTTAGCAAGAAGTAATGGATTGCGTTTATTAAGCTTGATTAACGACCTTTTGGAAATATTACGGTTAGGCGAATCCAAAAAGCAGATACAATTGGTTCCGATCAAAATTTCTTTATTAGTATATGGAATAATTAATTCCGTAAAATATATGTTTTTGGAACAGAACCAAAGGATTAATTTTATTGATAATTGCGAGGATGCCGTTATACTCGGAGACGTCTCAAGCTTGGAAAAGGTTTTGATAAATCTATTAAGCAACGCCGCTAAATTTACTTCTGCCGACGGGACAATTACCGTATCTTTGCATGCGGACGAAGATAATCTGACAATGAAAATATACGATACAGGAATAGGCATTTCGGAAAAGGAACTGCCTTTTATTTTTGAACGATTTAGGCAGGCGGACGGCTCGCTAACAAGAAATTACCGCGGAATTGGATTGGGACTTGCCATTACAAAAGAATTGCTCCAAGAACAGAACGGAAGCATAAAAGTCGCAAGTCGGAAAGGAATTGGAACCACTTTTACTATTGCTATGCCCTTATATAAAGGAGATTTGGAACTTTTTGTTCCGTCTTTGTCTGACGATATATTTACAGATACTTTTAGGGAGGCGAATTTGGCTAAAATACATATTCCGCATCATATGGAAAAACCGAATTCAGATGAGGAAAATAAAAAATATAAAATTATGATTATTGACGACGAGCCTGATATGTGTCAATTTCTTATATCATTATTTGAAAAAAAGTATATAACCGTTCAATCTCATGACGGGATTAAAAGTATAGAGAAGGTGTTGGAAGTAATTCCGGATGTAATTATTTTGGATATAATGCTGCCGGAAATAGACGGAATCAAAGTCTGCAAAAGTTTACAGATTTATCCTGAATTGGAATATACTAAAATAATTCTTTTGACTGCAAGAACAGATGAAGATATAAAGATAGAGGGTTTAAAATCAGGAGCCGACGATTTCCTTACCAAGCCTTTCAGCAACACGGAAGTTATTATAAGAGTAGAAAATGCGCTTAGGACGTCAATTCAACAAAAACAGATAAAAGAGGCGTTAGATAAGATAAAAGAAGTTGAAACCCAGCTTATTCAGAGTGAGAAACTTAATTCGCTTGGCATATTATCTGCCGGAATTATTCATGAAATAAATAACCCTTTAAGTTTTATGAGCGGATATATCGGAGGTTTAAGAAGAAAAGGAAAAGATTCCGATCCTGAAATAAAAGAGGCTATAGATAATATTTACGAGGGAATAGAACGTATAACGCGCATTACTTTAAGCCTTAAAAAGTTTGCTTCTGGCGCAAAACGCTATCAACAAGCTTTTTATATAAACGATTCCTTAAAAAGCGCTCTTACGCTTGCAAGCGCAAAAATCAAAAATATCAAAATAGTTAATCTGCTTGATACTGAAAAATGCAAAGTAATAGGTTTGCCGGACGAAATAGCGCAGATTTTTATAAATCTCCTCGTTAATGCGGCGGACGCTTTTAAAAATATAGACAGAACGCCCGAAATAAAAATAAGTTCATTCAAAGAACATGACAGATTATTTATAAAATTTAAGGATAATGGCTGCGGTATAGAAAAACCAAAACTTTCTAATATCTTTGACCCATTTTTTACTACAAAAGAAACAGGCGAAGGCATGGGACTCGGTTTGAGTATTTGTTATAAAATTATTAAAAATCATGGCGGAGATCTTAATGTAAATAGTAAATTAGGCCAGTTCACAGAGTTTATTTTCGATTTGCCTATAGATGATAAGGAGTAAAAGAATGTATGATTTTAAAAAATATTTGATACTCGTTGTAGATGACGAAGAACGAGCGCTCAACTCTTTCAAATATTCGTTCGAAGATGATTTTAATATTATATTTGCAAAAAGCGCTACGGACGCCGAAAAAATATTAAACGACAGAGCTTCGGAAATAAGCGTTATATTAAGCGATCATAAAATGCCTAACGGACTTTCCGGTTTAGACTTTTTGAAGAAATGCTCTTCTACTCATCCTGATATTATAAAAATTCTTACCACCGCTTATTCGAACCATGACCTTGCTATAGACGCCGTTAATTCCGGCGCTATTTATCAATATGTAGTAAAACCATGGGAAATGGAAACTCTTTTTCAAATCATATTAAGAGGTTATGAATTTTTTATAATTAATAAAGAGAAAAAATTTTTGGAAACCGAAAGAATAAATATGCTGGAAAAGCTTATTTTTACAGATCGTATTAGAAACCTTGCAACCTTATCCGAAATTCTTCCTTTAAACAATTCCATTTCCGCTTTAAAAAAATTTATAAAAATTCTGCCTCCGAATCTTTTATCAGACAAACAGGACACTATAGAATCCTTAAAGAATCTTATGAATAGCGCAAAGCAGAAAAACCGCCGTTTTTTAGAAATCATAAGAGATATAAAGAAAGTTATCGTAAAACAACAGGATGATTTTATCAATTATTCGCTTGAAAATATAATTTGCGAGGAAAAATCAAAAATAGTAAAAGAAGCAAACATTGATATTCAAATCGAAATTGATCAAAAACTTCCGCAGTTAAAAGGCGAAATCAATATAATGCGCCGTCTTATAAATCTGATTTTTAAACATTTGAGCGACGTTAATCGAAAGCCATTAATAATAACCGCCGATTCGGCATTGACAAATAATGATATTAAAGGCGCAATGATTTGTTTTTCTTGCGATTTTGTTAAGAAAAAAGAAAAGCTTTGGGAATTACTTCCGATCTTTTTTTCGGTTTATCATCATGGCGGCGAAATAAACGTTAAAAAAACTCAAGTCGAAATATTTTTGCCAGCGTCTCCGAATAGCATGGTTAAAGATGAAACCGAAGATACGGAAATTTTAAACATTTTTTTCGATCAATTTGAAGTTATAAAACATTATGAAGCATGGCTTTCCGTTATATAAATATTGCAGGGAGAATATAATTTTTAATATGAGATTTTTTCTTGCCGTATTTGCTGAAATGACAAGTAAGAAAAATTTGCTTCCTGTTATTTCGCACCAAAGGGAGAAATCGTTTTTTAGTCGTAAGCGGCTATTAAGTTAGAGATATTCGAATATTTTTGCTTTGCTTTTTATTTTCCGCTTATGATTTTTACGCTATTTGAACAGAGATAAAACTATAAAACCAATAATATTTTTTTAATATCAACTTATTTTGAGGAAGGGAGGTTCCTTGTGGACTTTGATCTTACTAAAGAACAGGAAATGATTCGTAAAGAGGTCAGAAAATTTGCCAAAGAGGAGATTGCCCCCATAGCCGCCGAATTGGACGAAAAAGAGGAGTTTTCGGCGGAACTTACAAAAAAAATGGGGGAAATAGGACTATTCGGCGTAATAGTTCCGGAAAAATACGGCGGACAAAACCTTGATTACCTATCTTATATTATTGCAGTAGAAGAGATTGCAAGAATAGACGGCTCTCAAGCCGCCACCATTGCCGCGGGAAATTCTTTGGGAATATCTCCGATACTATATTTCGGCTCCGAAGAGCAGAAGAAAAAATATCTGCCGAAACTTTGCAGCGGAGAAGGTTTATGGGGATTCGGGCTTACCGAACCGGAAGCAGGGTCCGATGCCGGAGGCACCCAAACCGAAGCCGTATTAGACGGAAACGAATGGGTTATTAACGGAGCCAAAGTTTTTATAACAAACGCTGCATGCGAACTGTCTATTGGAGTTACGGTTCAGGCAATTACAGGCGTAAGAGATAACGGCAAACCGGAATATTCCTGTTTTCTGGTAGAACACGGCATAAAAGGATTCGACGCAAAACCCATGCATGGAAAAATGGTTTGGAGAGCTTCCAACACAGCGGAACTTTTTTTTAAAGATGTTCGAGCACCAAAAGAGAATCTTCTTGGAAAGAGAGGAGACGGATTCCGTCAAATGTTAACAACATTAGACGGAGGCAGGCTTTCCATAGGCTCTATGGGACTGGGAGGAGCGCAGGGAGCTTATGATATTGCTTTAAAATATGCCAATCAACGAAAACAATTCGGGCAGCCCATAAGTAAATTTCAGGCAATAGCCTTTAAACTTGCGGATTGCGCCATAGAATTGGAATGCGCAAGAAATATACTATATAAAGCATGCTGGCTTGCGGATAAAAAAAGAGATTACGGCAAAGAGGCGGCAATGGCAAAGCTTTATTGCTCCGAACTTATGGGAAGAGTCGCAAATCATGCAGTTCAAATACACGGCGGATACGGGCTTATGAAAGAATACAACGTTGAAAGATTCTACAGAGATCAAAAATTGTTAGATATAGGAGAGGGGACGTCCGAAGTTCAGCGAATTGTAATTTCGAGGCATATAGGCTGTTAATAAATGGAGGTTATAAAATGAGCGAAAATATACTTATATTTGAAAAAAAAGATCAAATTGCGACAATAACACTTAATAGACCCAAAGTTATGAATTCCTTAAGCTTTGGTCTTCTTTTTGCTTTAAAAGAAAAAATAGAATCAATACGTTTTACGCCGGACATAAGAGCCGTTATAATTACCGGAGCTGGAGAAAAAGCTTTTTGCGCCGGAGCGGATCTTAAAGAGCGGGCAACCCTTCCGCCAATAAAGGTAAAAGAGTATATATATACTATAAGAGGATTATTTTCGTTAATAGAAAATCTGAATAAGCCCGTAATAGCAGGCGTTAACGGAATTGCTTTGGGAGGAGGAACAGAGCTTGCTTTGGCGTCTGATATAAGAATAGTATCTTCAAGCGCTTTAATGGGTTTAACCGAAACCAGACTTGCCATAATACCCGGAGCCGGCGGAACCCAAAGATTGCCGCGACTCGTAGGGAAAGGAAAGGCAAAAGAGCTTATATTTACAGGGCGTAAAGTAACCGCAGCGGAGGCTTTGGATATAGGATTGGCAAATCAAATATGCGAGCCGGAAAAACTTATTGATAAATGCATGGAAATGGCTTCTATGATATGCAAAGCCGGACCCATAGCTATAGAACAGGCTAAATATGCTATCAACTACGGGTTTGAAACCGATATAAATACAGGACTTGGAATCGAATCAAACGCTTATATGGTTACAATCCCGACCCAAGATAGATTGGAAGGGCTTAAAGCCTTTAAAGAAAAAAGAGAACCCATCTATAAAGGAGAATGAAATAT
The DNA here is from genome assembly GCA_029939135.1 of Desulfobacterales bacterium. Taxonomy (GTDB): domain Bacteria; phylum Desulfobacterota; class Desulfobacteria; order Desulfobacterales; family JAFDMD01; genus JAFDMD01. The sequence goes on along the minus strand of JAOZTP010000006.1, from coordinate 5,651 downwards.
GAGAACAGAGTATGATCTATGGAAAATATTTCCGAGAATGCCGAAAAAAGTAACAATAGGCGATATTACCATAAGAGACGGTTTTCAGCATGAAGAAAAATTTATATCTACACAGGCAAAAAAATTCTATCTCGAAGAGTTAATTTTTGCCGGATGCAGAGATATAGAGGTTACCAATCTCGGCAATCCTTATATTATGCCTCAGTTTTCGGATGCGGAAGAGCTTCTTACGCACCTTAGAAGCGATAGATTTAAGAAAAAATGCGAAAGAAAAAAAATAAACTATGACGATATATGTTTAACCGCCATAACCATAAGAGAATCGGCGGTTGATAGAGCCATAGAATTAAGGAAAAAAGGAATAGGACCGGACAGGCTTCTTATGATGGTATCTACGGAAGAGGAACACCATTTTGCAAATTCCGGTACCACGCTTCCGGATTATTGGAAGGAAGCGGAACAAGCTATAAAAAAATGCAATGACGCTGGTATGAAAATGTGCGGCACAGTAAGCACAATCTGGGGAAGCCCCATAGGAGGAGCTACAGACCTAAAAGACGCCGTAGAATTTTCAAGAAGATGGCTTGAAATAGGCGCTCATGACATAGAGCATGCAGATCATGACGGCAGCGCCTCCGCGGCGGAGGTATATAGGTATTTTTCTATGGTGTTAGATGAAATGCCGAACCCGAAACTTCATATAGCTCATTTTCACGAAACAAAAAGAGTAGCTTCGGCTTCCATTCTTGCAGCCTTACAAGCCGGAATTAATAATTTCGAGGCGACCATCGGAGGGCTTGGAGGACAGCCCGCTAACTTCTTGGGAGACACTCCCGTAAAAGGAACAGGCGAATACTATTATGACGACCCGAGATATGTAGGGTTAGTATGTATTGAAGATACTCTTGTTCAAATAGACGAAATGGGCATTGAGCATGGATATGACATTAACCGCATATTATGGCTTGGCAGACAAATGGAAAAAACCATAGGTAGAAGACTCCGTTCCGAAGCTATAATAAACGGTAGAACCTTAAAAGAGGGACACATGCATTATGCAAGACCCGGACTTGCGAAACTAAAGGAAAAATTCGGAGAAAAATCTAAACAGGCATTTCCGAATACATGGAGTGAAAAAGTGGTTTTGCCGGAACAATACAGAAAATAGAAATAAGGAGGAATAATGAGCAATACGCCTCATATAAATGTTGATTATTTTGAAAACCTCACCGGAAAAATTTCAGCGCAAGAACAAACAAACGTAGAACAGATAGGCGATAGAATAAAATCAATAAGAAACGAGAAAAAACTCGGTTTATCCGAAGTTGCGAAATTGACTGGATTTGACGAGAAATTTCTTAAGAATATAGAGAATAACTCAATAAAGCCTCAGTTAGGAACAATAATAAAATTATCCAAAGCTTTAGACAGCGCCTTTTCAACCCTAATTTCAGGAGAAGGAGATAAATTATATTCCATTATAAAAAGCGACGAACAAAAAACCGTGCCCATTTCCGCTTCAAAAGAGGGTAAAAAGGCTTACGTTTATAAAAGTCTTGCGCCGGAAGTTAAGGGAAGGCGCATGGAAGCTTTAAAAATTGAGCTTTATAAACCTTCCGATCCTGAGATGAAAGTTCATTCCGGCGAAGAGTTTATATATGTTTTAGAAGGAGATGTAGAACTTAGAATAGATGATAAAGTATTTGAATTAAACTCTGGAGACAGCGCATATTATTCTTCTACAATACCTCATCTTATCGGAGCAAAAAAGGAAAAAGCTTTGATTATAGCGGTTATGTATGGCGGATAATAAATTTTGGCGTATAACTTCGTAGTTTGCCAGTTTGCGGCGTTGAATTTTTTGCATATTAGACAAGCGAACAAAACACTTTCTTGTTCATCAAAATTTTAGTCATTATCTTTAGTTATATGTATTTTTTTATAGCATTACTTTAAAATTTTTGCATGTTAGTATCGTAGATTGGGTTAAGCGAAGCGAAACCCAATCTACGATACTGCTTATTATTTCGATCCCGTTATTTTTTATAATCATCTTTTTTTGCGATTATTTTTATTGAATCAATTTAACTCGTCATCCTTTTACAAAGCAGATCATAAATATCTTTTGTAATCTTGCCCGGAACGCCCGTTCCGATTTGATTGCCGTTTACAAAAATTACAGGCATTACCTCCGTAATGCTTCCGGTTAAAAACGCTTCGTCCGCATTTATAAGTTTTCTATCGGTATAAAAATCTTCGATTAAAGTTAGGTTTTTTTTCTTAATTATCTCTATAATTTCGGAACGGGTAACTCCGCTTAAAATATTAAAAGTTTTCGGATGAGTAAAAATAATTCCGTTTTTTATAATAAAGATATTTGCGCTTGAAGCCTCCCGAACAATACCTTCCTCCGAAATAAAAACAGCGTCTTCTACTCTGGCATCCAAAGCGGTTTGCTTTGCCAAAGAATTTGCGAGAAGCTGAACCGTTTTAATGTCGCAGCGTCCCCATCTTGCGTCATTTACCGTAATAACCGATATTCCTTTTTTTCTTTTTCTATCGGTTTCAACATCATCTTTTGTTATATTCCTTATCGTCATTACAAACTGAATTTTTGCCTTCTCTATATCTGGCAGGTAATGCTTCCTTTTATATACTCCCCTTGAAACCTGCATATAAACGGACGCTCTTTTTAATTTTGCTTTGTTAAAAAAAAGATTTAATTCATTATAAAGATATTCTTCCGAAACTTCGGGAAACCTTAATTGCTTCAAAGAGTAAACCATTCTTTCTATATGCTCTTTATCTTTAAACATCTTACCGTTATAACTCGGTATAACCTCGTAAACAGCGTCTCCGAATTGATAACCTCTATCTTCAATCGAAACAAAAGCTTCCTGTATAGCCAAAACTTTACCATTTAAATAAGCTAATTCCGGCATTTTATCTCCTTATAATTAAAATAATAAAAGTATTTTTCGCTTTATTTGTCATTTTAAAGCGTAGTAAAAAGATTTTATAATAGAATAAAATCAGCCTATATAATTGCAGGGATTCAAAGTCAAACAACTTAATTTTAAAAAAATAAAAATATCTTAAAAAATAAAAATTTTGCATAGAAACGTTTCGATTATATGTAACCAAAAATATTTGACATAAAACGGTTGTAAGCATATATTAACTGACCTCTATAACCTATAGAAACAGTAGAATAAATTGGATTCTATGATAGCGCTTTAAAATTTTTTCGGTAATTTTTTGTTAATAAAAACAAAATAGGAGAAAAAAATATGAAAGTAGTAGCATTTAACGGAAGTCCCAGAAAAAACGGAAATACAAGCAGACTTATAAATCATGTATTTAACCAACTACTATTCAAACCGAAGCAATATGGCTTGGCGGGGGCAAAATGCAAGGCTGTTTGAAATGTTTTGAAAATAAGGATAAGCAATGCGCCGTAAAAAAGGATAATTTAAACGAGTATATGGAAAAAATGATCGAAGCCGACGGAATAATACTCGGTTCGCCCACATATTTCGGCAGCGTAAGCGCCGAAATGAAAATGCTTATAGACCGCATAGGGCTTGTAAGCAGGGCAAACGGTTATCTTTTAAAACGAAAAGTAGGCGCCGCCGTAATTGCCGCAAGAAGAGGCGGAGCCGTAGATGCTTTTAATACAATCAATCACCTTTTTGCTCTTCAACAGATGATTATACCATGCTCTATTTATTGGAATTTTGCTTACGGGTTTGAAAAGGGAGCTGTGGAAAAGGATGAAGAAGGTATTTTAACCGTAAAAACGCTTGGAGAAAACATGGCGTGGCTGCTTAAAAAAATAAACGGGTAGCCGAAAGTCATATCATTAATCATAAAAAAAGTTATTATCCGAAGTAATAAAGGGATTTCTCGCTTTGCTCGAAATGACGGGAAGCGTTATTTTGCTTGTAATCTTAACGAACAAAGCGAGGAATATCTTTTAATTAAAATATAAACAGAGGAAACTATGTTAAATTCTTTGATGATTCGCAACTTTCGCATATTTAAAGAATTGGAAATAGACAAAATAAGCGATCATAAATACAGTTTTTCAAAAGTTCCGGATACTGACGGCTCTATTTTATCGGATAATAAGGGCAAGCCTAAAATCGGAATCTGGATAATGCCGAACAACTTAAGTGAAGGGCTGTTAGAAGATTTTTTAATAAAAATGGCGAATAAAAAGGCGCTTAAAGCGGCTTACGAATGCATAAAAGCGGTTAAAGATAAAGAAGTAGCAGCTTTTAAAGACGTTTATAAAAACAAAGCTGTAATTCATACATATCTTGCATGGCAAAACGAGCAGGGCAAGCCTTTAGGGCAGTCTATAACGGCGCATGCTTTAAAACCGGAAACAAAAATTGCAAATGTATTCATCCAATGGTTAAAAAAAATTATTCTATTAAAATGATACGCGAACATTGCGGAATATTCGGCATTTCCGAAAACCAGAACGCCGTTAAAAATACATATCTCGGATTATACGCTCTTCAGCATAGAGGAGAGGAAAGCGCTGGAATTGCCGCCGCCCATAACAACGAGATAAAATTATATAAAGGCGTAGGGCTTGCGGCAGACGTTTTTAACATAAAAAAAATAAATAAAATATCTGGCGCAAGCGCAATAGGACATGTTAGATATTCCACCACAGGAAACACAACCCTTTCAAACGCCCAACCTATTACCGTCCGTTACAAAGATCAAACATTTGCCATAGCTCATAACGGCAACATCGTAAACGCTGGCATGTTAAAAAAAAAGCTTATAAAAGAGGGGATTAAGTTTGAAACAACATCAGACAGCGAAGTCTTTTTAAAACTTTTGATAAAAAATTTAAAATACGGTTTTGAAGAGGCGGTAAAAAAAAGCGCAAAAATAATAGAGGGGGCTTTTTCTATAATAATACTTACAAATAAGGGTAAAATAGCCGCAATAAAAGATTCTAACGGCTTTAGGCCACTTTGTTTGGGAAAAACCGAAAAAAATTATATCCTTGCTTCCGAAACCTGCGCATTAGACATAAACGACGCTCAATTTATAAAAGAGCTTGATGCTGGCGAAATACTTATTATTAATAATAATCAAATGAAAAGCATAAAAAATAAGAAGCGTAAAAAAAGCTTTTGTATATTCGAATACATATATTTTGCCAGACCGGACAGCATAATATTTGATAAAACCGTTTATAACGTCCGAAAAAAATTCGGAGAAAAGCTTGCGGCGGAATCGTCCGCAAAAGCGGACATGGTTATTCCTCTGCCGGACTCCGGAAACTACGCCGCTCTCGGCTATTCTCAAGCTACGGACATACCTTTTGAGCTTGCAATGATTAAAAATCAATACATAGGCAGAACCTTTATACAGCCGGAGCAGATAATGCGAGAAATCGGCATAAAAATAAAATTAAATCCGGCTAAAGAAATATTAAAAAACAAGGAGATAGCAATAGTTGACGATTCTCTTGTTCGCGGATCCACTATAAAAATGACGGCAAAAATTTTAAGAAAAACCGGCGTAAAAAAGATTCATTTAAAAATAGCAAGCCCTGCTCATAAATATCCTTGCCCTTACGGGATAGACTTTTCGGATAAAAAAGAGCTTTTTGCGGCGAATAA
>JAOZTP010000090.1 GCA_029939135.1 Desulfobacterales bacterium | reverse complement strand
CTGTTTGCATATCTTAAAAATTCAACGTAAAGCTGACCTAATACGTCGAAATATTTGTGGGTTTTAATAAATGCGTTTATATTTTCGTCAATATCGTCAATAATCTGCTTTAAAACATTATCTTTTTTTGACAACGAAGTATCGGTTTTAATAAAGCTGAATTGAGTCTTTAGGTTTGTAAGTCTTGCGCCTGTTATGTTTGCGCTTTCCAATTCGTCGGAAACGGTTTGAATAAGAGAAGAGGCAAGATTTTCCGGTTTATTATAAAGAGGGTAAGATTTTTTAAAAGCCGAATTTTCCAAAGCTATTAGGATAGCGCTGATTAATAAACTTCTTTCGCTTTCCCGAATTTTATAAAAATGTAGTTTTTCATTTAATTTTTTTGCAAAATCCAAAAGCGAATTATAGTCTTGCTTAAATTTTTCGGGGCTTTTTAAATATCCGTTAAGATAATCTTGAGCGCTTAAAAACTTATTTCCGAAAACCGAAACTGCCTTTTTTTCATTTTTTAAATGTAAAAAATAAGATGCTTTTAAAGATTCTTCGGTTTCTCCGCTAACCCCAAGCGCCAAAACATCAAAACTTTTTGATAAATAAGAAGCGTATAACAGGGCGCCGTCAACTGCAAATTTCGAGTATTTATTATTATCTTTGCTTTGATGTTTTAAAATATCGGCTTTACATTCAATAACGATTAAAAAATCTGGGTTATTTTTATAAGTAACAATAAAATCGGGATAGCCTTTGCCTCCTCCTTTTTTTGAAGCGAATTTTAGCAGCTTATCAATTTTCGGATTGTCGGAGCGTTGCTCTTCTATGCAGATTTTATCCGAAAATTTTAAGAAGTGTTCTCTTACAATTATTTCGGTTTTTCTTTCGTTTCTCATACTGTTTTCCGATGAAAATTGATTTTTTTATAAAGCGGAAAAAACCGAAGAGTCAGGGGCTATTTTTAAGCCTTTGTCGCGCAAAGGTTTTTGATATAAATATTTCGTTATACCTAACGAAAACCGTTATATTCTTCAAGTTTTTCCTTTAAACCCCAGTATTGTTTTACCGTTTTCGACTATAACGGGTATTCTTCTTTTTCCGCCTGTAAGGGTAAGCATAAAATCAAGTTTTTCGACGTCTGACGATACGTCGAAAAACTCATATTTTTTTTCTGCAGATTTAAAAGCTTCACGAGCCGATTTCGTAAAAGGTCATGAGGCTTTTCCATAAATAATTATTTTATTCGTCTCTCTTGTCGTTGCCATCCGTATTCTCTTCCCGCATATTTTTTGCGTCCGCGATAGCGTCTTTAAGGCTTAGTCTTATTTTTCCGTTTCTATCGGTTGCCAAGACTTTTACCTTTATTTTTTCTCCCTCTTTCACTATATCGGTTACCTTTTTTACATGATGTTCTGCAAGTTGTGATATATGCACAAGTCCGTCCGTGTTAGGAAGTATTCTTACAAATGCGCCAAAATCGGTTATTTTTACCACTTCCCCTTCATATATTTTGCCTTCTTCCGCCGTCTGAGTATGGAACAATATAAGCTTTTTTGCGGCTTCCGATTCAGCTTCGGACGATGCGGCTATCTTTATCAAACCGGTATCCTCTATTTCGATTTTGGTTGAAGTTTCGTCTTGTATCGATTTTATTACTTTGCCTCCGGGTCCTATTACGACTCTGATTTTATCCGGATGTATTTTTACGGTAGTTATAGACGGAGCATAAGAGGAGACTTCTTTTCTCGGTTTTTCTAATGTTTCAAGCATTTTGTTTAAGATGAAAATTCTGCCTTCTCTTGCCTGTTCAAGCGCCTCTTTTAGAATTGTTTCGGATATTTCGCTTATTTTTATGTCCATCTGAATAGCGGTTATGCCCTCGCTTGTTCCCGCCACTTTAAAATCCATATCTCCGCAATGATCTTCGTCTCCCATAATATCGGATAATATTACGGTTTTTCCCTCCCCAGTTACAAGCCCCATTGCAATTCCAGCCACATGAGCCTTTATAGGAACGCCTCCGTCCATTAAAGCAAGAGAGCCTGCGCATACCGTTCCCATAGAAGAGGATCCGTTTGATTCTAAAACCTCGCCTACTAATCTTATAATGTAATCGAATTCTTCTTTATTCGGTATTACTTTTTTCAAAGCTTCTCTCGCAAGTCTGCCGTGTCCTATGTCGCGTCTGCTGGGTCCGCCGGGTCTTTTAACCTCTCCTACCGAAAAAGGCGGAAAATTATAATGAAGCATAAATTTTCTTACTTCGTCGCCGTTTAAGGTTTCTATTCTCTGTCCGTCCTGCCCAGATCCTAATGTCATTACTCCTAATACTTGGGTTTCGCCTCTCGTAAAAAGCGCGCTTCCATGCGGTCTTGGCAAAATTCCGGTTTCGCAGGAGATCGGTCTTATTTCGTCAAATTCTCTTTTATCTATGCGTATTCCTTCTTTTAATATCAAGTCTCTTGATATTTTTTTCTTTATATTGCTAAATGCCTCGGATATTTCTTTTTTACGCTCCGTGTATTCTTCGCCGAAAGAAAGGTATACTTTCTCTTTTAATGCGGAGAAGGCTTTATTTCGATTGGTTTTGCCTTCCGTAAGTAATGTTTGACGAATATCCTCATAATAGTTTTCTTCAATATTTTTTATGATTTGCTCATCTTCTAAAGGCGGCGTAAATATTCTTTTTTCCATACCTACGGCATCTTGGAGCTCTTTTTGAATTTTTATTATAGGCTGCATTGCCTCATGCCCGAATAGTATAGCTTTGAGAATATCCTCTTCGCTTGATAGCATGGCGTTTCCTTCAACCATTACTATTCCGCTTTCGGAACCTGCCAATACTATTTCCATATCGCTTGTCGCTATTTGTTCGATTGTAGGATTTATTACAAATTCATTGTTTATTCTACAGATTCTTACGCCTGCTATAGGTCCTGCAAAAGGGATGTCGGATATTGTAAGCGCGGCGGACGCTCCTATCATGGCGAGTATGTCTGGCTCGTTTTCTTTATCCATAGATAAAACCGTCGCTATTACTTGGGTTTCATAGTTATATTTTTCCAAAAACAGGGGACGCAAAGGACGGTCTATAAGGCGCGCCGTAAGAGTCTCCTTTTCGCTTGGTCTCCCTATTTCTCGTCTGAAATAATTGCCGGGTATTCTTCCTGCAGAATATATTTTTTCCTGATATTCTACCGAAAGCGGTAAAAAATTTATATCCTTCGATTCGCTGGCTGATGTTACGCACGCCAAAACAGCGGTATCTCCATAAGTTACCAAAGCGGATCCCGAAGACTGTTTCGCAAGTTTTCCTGTTTTTATACTTAAAGTTTTGCCGCCTATTTCGGCTTTTACCACATATTCCATTTTTCTCCTTTTTGTCGAACATTCCTTACTAAAGATATTCGGTTCAAAAAAACGCATATCTTTAATATTCGAGGCATTGCCTCAATCGTAACAAATTATTTTTTATATATTATTTTCTTATTCCTACGGCTTCGATTAGTTTTCTGTATCTATTCACGTCTTTATTTTTTACATAATTTAAAAGCCTTCTTCGTCTTCCTACCATCATAAGAAGCCCCCGTCTTGAATGGTGATCCTTTTTATGGGTCTTCAGATGCTCCGTAAGATATGTTATTCTATTTGTAAGAAGAGCTACTTGAACTTCCGGAGAGCCCGTATCCGTATCGTGAAGACGGAACTGGCTGATTACTCCGGATTTATCTGTTGCAGTTAACGCCACTTTTTTACCTCCTTGATTTTTTAATTAAATACGTAATAATATTTATAATCTTTTTTATCCGTCAAACCGAGTATCGCTACAAGCCGATTTTGCGGGTTGACAATTTTCAATATGTTTTTATCCGACATATCGGTATTATCGAATAGCGGTATATCTTCTACGGTAATTTTTTTTCCGTAAGAGATTTTTTCGCAAAGTTTTAAATCCGCTTTAAACTGCGGCGTATTTCTTAAAACCTCGCTATTCGTTATTATATGCTTTTTTATATCATCTTTTTCCAATTGCGTAAAAGTTGCGGCTTCCGATATATCAAAACCGCTGCAATATGTCCTCCTTAATCGGCTAAGGCAACCTCCGCATCCTAACGCTTCGCCTATATCAGAAGCGAGCGTTCTTATATATGTTCCTGAAGAACAACTTACTTCGATTGTTATATAAGGAATATTTATATCCGTTATTTTTATATATTCAATATGAATCTTTCTTTTTGCTTTTACTATAAATTTCCCAGCTCTTGCAAGTTTATATAATGGAGTCCCATTATGTTTTAAAGCGGAATACGCTGGCGGAATTTGGTCTATATATCCCGTAAACCTATCTGCAACCTTTCTTATTTTGGCTTCCGATATGTTTTGCGGTTGTTTTGTTTCGATTATTTTTCCCGTTATATCATAAGTATCGGTTTGGACGCCCAAATATATTTCCGCCTCATATTTTTTTTTGCCTGATATTAAAAATCTACATAATTTAGTGGCGTTTCCAAAACAACATATTAGTATGCCTGTTGCAAACGGGTCAAGCGTTCCTGCATGTCCGGCTTTTTTCACTTTTAAAAGTTTTTTTATTCGTCCCAAAAAGAATGCCGAGCTGATGTTTGCGGGTTTATCGGCTATTATTACGCCGCCTTCTATTTTTAAACTCATTTAAGCAGTTTTGAAAGTTTTATTTTTAATTCCGTAAGTTCGCTGTTTATTAAAAAACCGGCTGCGCTCGGATGTCCTCCTCCGTCAAAGGTTAAAGCTATTGCGGATACGTCTATATCGCCGTTTGATCTTAAGCTTACGCTATATTCATATTTATTATCTTCGGTGTCGGCTTCTATTGAATATTCTTTTATTAATGTCGCTATTTTAACATTTTTTATATTTACCGCATAATCTAACAGGCCCATTGTATCTTCATGAGACGCTCCTGTTTCTCTAATCATTTCCGACGTAAGAGTCATTATCGCAATCTGCCCGTCTTCAAAAAGTTCTATTGTATCTAATGCGGCGCTGATCAGTTTTATTCGGCTTATAGAATAATTGGCGTAAGCCGCCCGCGCTATTAAAAAGGGATTAACCCCGAATTTCATAATATCTGCGCATATTTCATAAGTTTTTTTGCTTGTATTGGAATATCTAAAAGATCCCGTATCGGTTAAAATTCCAAGATATATAGCGTCTGCCATCTCTTTATTTAAAGGAAGTTTCATTTCGGAAACAAGGCTGTAAACCATCTCGGTTGTAGAAGCCGCATTTGGATCAACATATTTAAAATTTCCATATCCGGTATTTGTTTTGTGATGGTCTATATTTATTACCGCTCCTATTTCAGATATTTTTTCCGCCGCATTTCCCGCCATGTTCATTCGGCTGCAATCAAGAAATATTGCCGTATCGTAATTTTCGATGTTTTTAATTTTTTTTTTTATTAGCCCGGAAGAAGGCAAAATTGTATAATATTTCTGATTAATTTTACTTTTGTTGTATATTGTAACATATTTATTAAGCCGTTTTAAAGCAAGCCCTAATGCTACGCATGATCCTATAGCGTCTCCGTCTGGCTTTGCGTGGGATGTAATAAGTATGTTTTGAGCTTTTTTTAAGTGGGAAATAAGATTATATGTCATTATTTTTATCGGTTTTCGATGTGATATTTTTTAATATTTTTTCTATATGTCCGCCGTATTCAAAGGTTTCGTCATAATAGAAGCGGAGTTCCGGCATATATCTTGTTTCAAGATGTTTTGCCAGATTCTGTTTGATAAAACCGGAAGCTTTTTTAAAAGCTTTTATGGCGTCCTGTTTTTTTAAATTTGCCGGCGTTACAAAATAAATTTTGGCAAGTTTCAGATCCGCCGTCATTTTTACCGCCGTAATTGTCAAAAAGCAAAGGCGCGGATCGCTTGTTTCTCTTATTAATATTTCGGCAACTTTTCTTTGTATCAGCTCCGCCAGTCTGTCTGCTCTCGAATAGGTTTTCATAATGGCATGTCCGGTTTTATCTCTTCTACAAAATAGGATTCTATTATATCTTTTTCTTTTATATCATTATATTTTTCTATGCCTATGCCGCATTCGTAGCCAGATGTAACCTCTTTTACGTCATCTTTATATCTTTTTAAAGAGGAGATATTGCCGTCATATAATATAATTCCGTCTCGTAATACCCGAACGTTTTTATTTCTTTCTATTTTTCCGTCTATTATATAACAACCGGCTATGCTGCCGATTTTAGGCACATGAAATACTTGCCGGACTTCGGCTCTTCCAACGACGTTTTCTTTGAATGTAGATTTCATCATACCCAAAACCGCATTTTTAATATCATTTATAACGTCGTATATTATATCGTAATAGCGCATATCAACATGTTCTTTTTCGGCGACTGCGGCGGTATTGCCGCTGGGACGAACATTAAAACCTATGATGATGGCATTTGACACCGCTGCAAGAGATATGTCGGATTCCGTAATTGTTCCGGTTGCGCTATGAACTATATTGATTTCCACTTCATCTATTGAAAGCTGGGTTAAGGATTCTTTTAAAGCTTCTATAGACCCTTGAACGTCCGCTTTTACAATAAGGTTAAGGGTTTTTGTTTCCCCTTTTTGCATTTTTTCAAATAAAGCGTCCAGACTCATTCTACTGTTTTTTGCAAGCTCTACAAAACGCTGTTTTTGGGTTCTATATGAACTTACCTGTTTTGCTTTTTTCTCGTCTGACGTGGAGATTAATTGATCGCCGGATGTAGGGACGCCGGAAAGTCCAAGCACCTCGACCGGTATTGAAGGAGCTGCGGAATCTATCTGTTTTCCAATATCGTTTATTAATGCTCTTACTTTGCCGTAATGTATTCCGCAAACTATTACGTCTCCGGTTTTAAGGGTTCCTTCCTGAACTAATACTGTGGCTACTGGGCCTTTTCCAAAATCCAATTTTGCTTCTATAACATAGCCGGATGCTTGTTTGTCCGGATTCGCCTTTAATTCAAGCATTTCCGCCTGTAAAAGTATCATTTCAAGAAGGTTATCTATGCCTATATTCTTTTTTGCGGATACCTCTACAAATATGGTATCGCCGCCCCATTCTTCTGATATTAATCCTTGTTCGGCAAGCTCTCTTATTATACGCTCTTTGTCTGCGCCTGGTTTATCTATCTTATTTATTGCCACTATTATCGGCACATTCGCCGCTTTAGAATGGTTTATAGCCTCTATTGTCTGCGGCATTACTCCGTCATCTGCGGCTACTACCAAAACTACTATGTCGGTAACCTTTGCTCCTCTTGCGCGCATTGATGTGAAAGCCTCGTGTCCGGGAGTATCTAAAAATGTTACTTTTCCTTTTTCGGTTTCAACGCTGTATGCCCCTATATGCTGGGTAATGCCTCCTGCTTCGGTATCTATAACTTTCGTTTTACGAATTACGTCTAAAAGAGATGTTTTTCCATGATCAACATGTCCCATTATTGTAACTATAGAAGCTCTTTTAATCATTTTTGCAGGCTCGTCTTTAACCTTTTCCAATACGTCTTCTTCTTTAAACGCCGCTTTATATGTTTCAAAACCAAATTCGGAAGCTACTAATGAGGCGGTTTCAAAATCTATTGTTTGATTTACCGTCGCCATTACGCCCAAGCTCATTAATTTTACAATAAGCTCGTTGGCTTTAATGCCCATTCTTTTGCCAAGTTCGGATAAAACGATCACTTCGTCTATTTTGATTCTTCGCTTACTTGCTTTAGGTGTGGTAATTTGTGTTTTTTGCCCTTTCTGTTTTTTCGCTTTTCTCCTTCTTTTACCGCGCGTAATATCAGTATGAAGAGCGCCTCCTTCTATAACCTCTTTCCATTTAAAATTGCTTGTTTTTTTAAAACCTTTCTTCTTTGCCGCCGCCGCTTTTTTTCGTTCGCCCGCTTCGTCTTCCCCGTTTTTATTTGCGCCCTTTGTTTTTAAAGACGGTTTTCTATCCCCTTTTTTATGCGAGGAGGTATCGTCTGCCTGTTCCGACAAGCTCATTTTTTTTAACTTGCTTGCCGCAAGTTCATCGGGCATTCCCTCTTTTTTATCGGATGCGGATAACGGTCTTTTTGGCTCTGCTCTTTTTTCTATTTTATCTGGAAGTTTTATAATTTTTGCGGCGACATTTCTATCTTTTTTCCTCTTTTTGCTATATTTCTTAGCAGGCTGCGCCGGTTTTTCTTCCTGTTTTTCCGTTTTTTTCTTCTCTGTTTTTCTAAGCTTATCCTCTTTTGTATCTTCTTCCCGTTTATTTTCAACATCAGGCTTGACGTCAATCTCTTTGCTTAAGCTGTCTGCATCAGTCGCCGATATAGGTTTGGAATCCGATTCGGGTTCTAATGCTGGTTTTATGTCGTCGGCAGTATCTAACTCCAACGGCTCTTTCGGTTCTGTTTTTTTCTGACCAGATGCCTTGACGCTTTTCCGTCGTCTGATAATAGTAGATTTTATACGCGTTTCGCTGACGCTCTCTTTTACGGTTTCAGATTTTTTAATCTTTTCGATTAGTTTGTCCTTATCCTCTATAACGCTCATATGGCTCTTGACGGAAATATTTAATTTTTCAAGTTTGTCA
>JAOZTP010000089.1 GCA_029939135.1 Desulfobacterales bacterium | reverse complement strand
GATCAATTTATTGAGAATTTTTTTTACTATATTCCTTTATTATATTTTTAACTTTATTAAATACAGGCTTAAAACCTTCAAAATTGATTTTTGTTTGATTTGCTTTTATGACTTTTTCGGCAAAGATTATTTTGCTATATTCTTGTTCCGTATCTATTTTATCTTTTCGACTGAATTTTTTCCCCTCAATCTTAGTATCAAGTATCTTCTCATCAAATAAATCTTCAATTTCTCCGCCCTTTTTATTAATGACAAACATTATATATAAATTGTGTGCAAAATGATGGTGTTTCTTAGTATCTAATTCCTTTTCGTCTGCTGTTTTATCGTTGTTTATTTTTTTTATTTTGTCGTTCTGTCTTTTTATTCTACTTTTTATTTTACCCGTTGCTTCGTCATTATCTAATACTATGATGACAGGATATTTTTTTCCTTTTCCCTTAAAATGTTTAAAGCCGTCCTCATACATATTAATCAAAGCTAATAACCCTGTAGTTCCTTTAGCTACATTCAATACTTCTTTGAAATTTTTTGATATATTTAAAAATTTAATTTTGAAATTAATACCTTTATCAGATTTTCCCATTAATTCCTTATACTCATTTTCTAACTGTTTTAAAGCGCATTTCAAATAAATAATATCTGTTTTACCTTCGCAGACTATTAAAGGCTTATCAATTGAGAAAAAATGTTTATAAAATAAAAATTTCCTATACAACGCCGTTATGGCAGTCGGTTTTTTATTTTTTTTACTCTCGTATATATAATGCAACGATTTAACCTGATAAATAAAGCTTATAATGCCTTCTAATTGCTTTAATGTCCCCTCTTTTTCTGAATTTTTATCTATATAAAAATTATCGGATTTAAACAAGTTATGACACATAGCCCTTGCTTTTTTATAATATTCTTTTTTGACATTAACTTTTTTGTTTACAATTAATCCGGTTGTCATTTGACGCGATGTTCTATATTGCATTGATGTTTTTTTTGCGTTTATAGAAAAACCCATCTTTTCTATTTCTTTTATTAATGCTTTTCCGGCAACCCAATCATTTTCATTTTTTTGAATGGCAATTTTTTCGGGAAACTCTTTTTTATTAGTAGAAAAAGTTAAATCGTCTGCATATCTGGAATATGTGCATTTTGTTTTTTTTGCTAAATTAACCATTCTTATATCTAACAAATGCCCTATGAAATTTGAAATTATAGGAGAGCAAGGGCTTCCTTGAGGCAACTCATTATCATGACAAGCGATTTGCGCAATTACCGTTGCGACTTTGGACTTTAAATTAAAATGATGATTTTTGATAAAAAAACCTTGAACTCGTCCGAAATTTATTGACGGAAAAAAATTTTGCAAATCAACATTAAATACATAGCGTCTATTTTTATGCTTTTTTGCATTTGTGATAATTGAATGTTTTTTTCTGAAACCATGCGATAAAGATTTTGCTTTTTTATTCTTATTGCAAATTTCGTCAAAGCATTCGTTTAATAAATTTGCTAAACGCCTTTGAAGCAGTTTAAGTTTATTAATAGGAGCTTGAATTTTACGTTTTTCGCCGTTTTTTTTTAAAATTTCAAATTGGTTATATTTATCTTTTTCCGGAATTTTATACAATATATATGAAATCGTTTTGGGTTTATAATTAAGGATTTCAGCAAACTCGCTTAATGAAGTTGTTTTTTGTAATTCTTCTAATTTTGTCATTAGTTTTTATAACTTAAGGATTTAAGGATAGATAAGCGGCTCATAGACACTCCTACGCGAGAGCTATAGCAACAAATGAAAAATGCAACTATAGCAACAAATGATTGTCAGAAAGCAATACAACCTGACATTGTTTCTTATATTGCGATGCGCAATAATAAATCTGACTATGAGCCAGACTTATTATATTAATTTTTAGTCGTATTGTCAACATTATAAGCCGATTATTGCCATATGCCCGTATTAAATCATCCCATACTATCAGATAATTTTTTTTATTTTATAAATTTTATTAATAATTATTAGAATTTTATCTAAAATGCGGTCTGTTTTTAATATATTATGTGAAAAGTTTTATTGAAGCTTTTTTTTATTCGGTTTCCATAAAATCATTTTTTTAAACCCTTATTTTTTTAATATTATCAGTATATAATATCAATAAACCCTTATTGAAGCCTTATTATGAAATAATATATTCTTGACAATACAATTTGCTTATTATTATAAGACGGCATAAATTTTTATTATTTTAATCAAAAGGATACAATAATGAGCCGGAAAAAAGAACAAAAAAATATCGGCGCTGTTATGGTTGCCGGAGGCGGAATCGTAGGAATGCAGTCCGCTCTTGATTTGGCGGATTCGGGCTTTTACGTTTATCTCGTGGAAAAATCCTCTTCAATAGGCGGCGCTATGGCTCGTCTTGACAAGACTTTTCCTACCAACGATTGCGCAATGTGAGTTATTTCGCCTAAATTGGTCGAGGTCGGCCGACATCCTAATATAGAGTTAATAACTCTCGGCGAAATTTTAAAAGTTGACGGGGAACCCGGAAACTTTACGGCTACAATCAAAAAAAAGCCGAGATATGTAGATGAAACAAAATGTATTGCATGCGGGGAATGCGTTAAAAAATGCCCAAAAAAAGTCCCTGATCCTTATAATGCGGGGCTTATAAAACGAAAAGCAATATATGTTCAATATGAACAGGCGGTTCCTTTAAAATATGCCATCGATCCGGAACACTGCTTAAAGCTTACCAAAGATAAATGCGGAAACTGCGAAGAGGCATGTCCCACTGGGGCTATAGATTACGGACAAAAAGAGGAGATACTTGAAATCAACATAGGCGCCGTAATATTATCCTCCGGTTTTACCCCGTTTAACCCTTCCGAATATGACAATTATCAATACTCAAGCTTTAAAAATGTAGTAACCGCTATGGAGTTTGAAAGAATATTATCCGCAGCCGGACCCACACAAGGAGAGATTCTTACCATAGAAAAAGAGCCCAAGCATCCGAAAAAAATAGCTTGGCTTCAATGCGTAGGCTCCAGAGATATAAACAGAGCTAAAAACGAATACTGCTCTTCAGTTTGCTGCATGTATGCGATAAAAGAATCTTTAATTGCAAAAGAGCATTTGGGAAAAGATTTTGAGCCTTCCATATTCTTTATGGATATACGCGCTCATGGAAAAGATTTTGAAAAATATTACGAAAGAGCAAAAAAGGAAGGCGTGAGATTTATTCGCTCCAGAGTTCATACTATCAGCGAAGATCCGAAAACCGAAACGCTTCGAATCGGATATTTAACCGAAAGCGGAAAGGTTGAAAAAGAGGACTTCGATATGATAGTTTTATCCGTAGGTATGACCGCAAACGCTTCTGCCCGTCAGGTAGCGGATAATTTGGGAATTAAATTAAATAGATATAATTTTGTCAAAACAGACGATCTTATGCCCGTATCGACTTCAAGAGACGGAATATATACGGCGGGAGTAATGCAAGGTTGCAAAGACATTCCGCAGTCCATAGTGGAGGCGAGCGCGGCGGCATGTTATGCAGGAATGAAACTTGCCGATGCAAGAGGCGATCTTGTAAAAGAGAAAAAGTTTCCGGTAGAAAATAGTATAAAAGATCAAAGCCCGCGCATAGGGATATTTGTATGCAATTGCGGGGCGAATATAGGCGGTATTGCGGACGTAAAAAGTATTGTGGAATACGCAAAAACCCTGCCTAACGTAGAGTATGTAACAGAGAATCTTTTTACATGTAGTCAGGATACCCAGACTAACATGAGCGAAATAATAAAAGAGAACAAATTAAACCGAATAGTCGTTGCGGCATGCACTCCGAGAACTCACGAACCCTTGTTTCAAGAAACCTTGCGTAATGCGGGATTAAATCCGTATCTTTTTGAAATGGCAAACATAAGAAATCAATGCACATGGGTTCATTCCAAAGAAAAGGAAAAGGCTACCGCAAAGGCAAAAGAGCTTGTAAAAATGGCTGCCGCAAGAGCTTCGCTTCTTGAGGCTATACCGGATATTTCGGTAAACGTAGGAAACAAGGCGCTGGCAGTGGGAGGCGGAGTTTCCGGCATTACGGCGGCTTTAAGCCTTGCTTCGCAAGGATTTTTTACTACTATAGTGGAAAAATCGGATAAACTCGGAGGAGCCGCAAAACATATTGCAAAAACATCCAATCAAGAAGATGTTCAAACATTTCTTGCAGATATAATCGAAAAAGCAAATAATCATCCTAACGTTGAAGTTTTATTAAATGCCGAAGTAACGGACGCTTCCGGTTTTGTAGGCAATTTTGAAACAAACATTATTCATAACGGAGAGGAAAAAACCTTATCTCATGGCATAGGAATAATAGCTACAGGAGGCGACGCTACGGATACGGAGGAATACCTTTACGGAAAAGATGCCAGAGTAACCAAATGGAATGATTTTGAAAAAGCTTTTGACAAAGCGGATAATCCTCAAAACATAGTATTTATCCAATGCGTAGGCTCAAGAGACGAAAACAGACCTTATTGTTCCAGAGTTTGTTGCACATCCTCCGTAATGAAAGCCCTTGACGTAAAGAAAAAGTTTCCGAATACCAACGTTTTCATTCTATACAGAGACATAAGAACCTACGGAGAAAAAGAAAGACTTTATAAGGAAGCGCGAGAAGCCGGAGTTATCTTTATAAAATATGATTTGGAAAACAAACCTATCGTTACAAGCGGAAAAAAATATCTTGAGGTTAAAGTTTTCGATCCTATATTACAGACCAATCTTTTAATAGAAGCCGATCTTATAAATCTTGCAACTGCAATTGCGCCTTCGGATAATAAAAAACTTGCGGCGGCATATAAACTTTCCGTAAATGAGGATAATTTTTTTATGGAGGCTCACGCAAAATTACGCCCCGTTGACTTTACTACGGACGGAGTATTTGTGTGCGGCATCGCTCATTATCCTAAACCTATAGAAGAAAGCATAGCTCAAGCTATGGCTGCGGCAAGCAGGGCTACCATAATTTTATCCAAATCCTCGATAAGAATATCTCCGTTAGTATCTTCGGTAGATAAAGAAAAATGTATAGGATGCGGACTTTGCGTTGAGGTATGTTCCTTTGCGGCAATAATATTAGAAGATGTCGAAGGAAAAGGTTTAAGAGCTAAAAACATAGAAGCCTCTTGTAAGGGGTGCGGTTTATGCGCGGCAAGCTGTCCGCAAAAAGCTATAGACATGCTTCATTTTAAAGAAAAACAGATATTCGCTTCCATACAAGCGGCGGCGTAACATACTTTTAATATAAATAAATAAACGGAGTAAATTATGGCGGAATTCGAGCCGAGAATATTAGCTTTTCTTTGCAACTGGTGCGCTTATGCGGGCGCCGATCTTGCCGGCGTTTCGCGTATGCAGTATCCGTCCAACATAAGAGCCGTAAGGGTTATGTGTTCTGGACGGGTTGATCCATCTTTTATCGTCCGCGCCTTTAAACAAGGATGGGACGGCGTTCTTGTAGCCGGATGACATATCGGCGATTGTCATTACCTGGAAGGTAATCTTTATGCTGAGAAAAAAATTAATTTAACAAAGAAACTGCTTGAACTGGCGGGGATTGAAGAAAAAAGGCTTCATTTACATTGGCTATCCTCCGCCGAAGCCGCGAGATTTCAAAAAATAGTAATAGAAACAACCGACGCGGTTAAGCAATGCGGCAAATTTGATACGGATAAATTCAAGCTACAGCTTGACGCGGCGAGAATGACAACCGACGACGAGAATATAAGATGGCTTGCCGGAAAAGAGATACCCATTACCACAAAAGGAGATATATACGGACGCAACTGGAAAGTTGAAGATTATGAATCTGTTCTTTTTTCCATACTTCAAAGAGAATATGAAAAAAATCTTATATACCTTGCGGTAAAACAGAATCATACCTCTGTTCGAGATATTAGTAAATTTACAGGGATAGATCTGTTGAAAATCTCATATCTTATGTCGGATATGGAGAAAAAACAGAAAATAGAATTTACCGGAATGAAAGATAGAAAGCCTGTTTTTGCGGCTTTATAATAATAGTAAGAAAAGAGGAGTTTTATGGGCGGAAATCAGAAAAATATAAGCGGGTCCGTTATGGTGGTAGGCGGAGGTATTGCAGGTATGCAGGCGTCTCTTGATCTTGCCAACTCGGATTACAAAGTTTATCTCGTTGAAAAATCGCCTACAATAGGCGGGTTAATGGCGCAGCTTGATAAAACATTTCCTACAAACGACTGCACAATGTGAGTTATCTCCCCAAAACTGGTCGAGGTCGGCCGGCATACAAACATAGAGCTCATTACAAACAGCGAAGTAAAAAATGTTGAAGGAGAATTGGGAAATTTTACGGCTACCTTAACAAATAACCCTCGTTATATTGATCCGGTCAAATGCACCGGATGCGGAGAATGCGGCAAACATTGCCCCGTAAGCGCGATCAATACAATCAATAAAGGATTAGACGATAGACAAGCCGCATACATCGAATATGCTCAGGCGGTTCCTCTTGCTTACGCTATAGATACCGACGCCTGCATAGGCTGCGGATTATGTCAAAACATGTGTATGGCGAAAGCTATTAACTACGAGGATAAAGTCCGCGAGAGCAAAATAAATATAGGCTCCGTTATACTTGCTCCAGGAAGCAAAGGATACGATCCGTCATCTTTGGATTATTTGGGTTACGGAAAATATCCTAATGTTGTTACAAGCGACGGATTCGAAAGAATATTAAGCGCGGGAGGTCCATATTACGGGCATATAATGCGTCCTTTAGACAGAGAGGAGCCGAAAAAAATAGCATGGCTTCAATGCGTAGGCTCAAGAGATACAAACCGAGCCTGCAACGGATACTGTTCCTCCGTATGCTGCATGTATGCGGTAAAAGAGGCTATGATAGCCAAAGAGCATATCAAAGGGGATTTGGACTGCGTAATATTCAACATGGATTTAAGAACATTCGGTAAAGATTATGAAAAGTATTTTTTAAGAGGAAGAGATAAAGAAAAAATACGCTTTGAAAAAGCTCGCGTTCATACGGTTACCGAAATTGCCGAAACCGGAGATTTAAAAGTTCTTTTTGCGGATGAAAACGGCGAAATGAAGGAAGAAATCTTCTCTATGGTAGTCTTATCCGTAGGATTACAGGTTGAGCAAAGCGCGGTTGATCTCGCTAAAAGACTCGACATTAATTTAAATAAATACAATTTTGCGGCAACAGACCCTTTTACCCCGGTATGCACGTCAAGACCCGGCTTTTATACATGCGGAGTTTTTCAGGGACCAAAAGATATACCAGGTTCGATTACCGAAGCAAGCGCCGCCGCAGGAGTTGCCGGAGGAGATATTGCCCGATCAAGAGGCAAAGATGTTGAAACCGTTCAATTGCCGGATCAGATTGATATATCATCCGAAGAGCCTAGAATCGGAGTTTTTGTATGCAACTGCGGAATAAACATAGGCGGAATAGTCGACGTTCCGGGAGTTCAGAAATATGCCGCAACCCTGCCTAATGTAGTATTTACAGATTCAAACCTTTTTACCTGTAGTCAAGATACTCAGGAAAAAATAAAAGAGAAAATAGTAGAGCAAAAATTAAACAGAGTGGTAGTGGCGTCCTGCAGCCCCAAAACCCATGAGCTGATGTTCATGGAAACTTTGGAGGCTTGCGGATTAAACAGATACCTTTTTGAAATGGCAAACATAAGAAATCAAAACTCTTGGATACATTCCAAAGACAGCAAGGCTGCCACCGAAAAAGCAAAAGATCTCGTCCGAATGGCTGTAGGAAGAGCCGCCACATTAAAGCCTCTTGTTGAAAAAGTAATATCCGTAAACAGCCGCGCTCTTGTTATAGGCGGAGGAATAGCCGGAATAAATGCCTCGTTGACCCTTGCAAAACAAGGCTTTGAAGTTGTGTTAATAGAAAAGGACGCCGAGTTGGGAGGTTTTGCCCGAAAACTTCATCATACAATAGAAGGCGCTGATATAAAGGCGTACATTGAAAAATTAAGCGCCGATATACAAGCCGAAGATAAAATCGAAATATTAACAAACGCCCAAGTAGCAGCTTTCGGGGGATATAAAGGAAACTTTGAAACCGAAATTGCAATAGTCGGAAATTCGGAAGAAAAACGGGTTATAAAACATGGAGTTATAATAGTAGCCACAGGAGCGGTAGAATACAATCCGAAAGAATACCTTTACGGAGAGGACGACCGAGTTATCACCCAAACCCGGCTTACCGACAAGCTTGAAAAAGAAGGGGCTGAAAAACTCTCCAACGTTGTTATGATTCAATGCGTAGGCTCAAGAAATTCCGAAATGGAGGAATGCTCCAGAATATGCTGCCAATCGGCGGTTAAAAATGCTCTTGAAATTAAAAAATTAAATCCTGATACAATGGTATATATACTTTACAGAGATATAAGAACCTACGGATTACTTGAAGATTATTACAGAGAAGCAAGAGAAAAAGGGGTTATTTTTATAAGATTTAATCAAGAAAATCCGCCGGACGTTAAACCTTCCGACAAAGGAATACTTGTAACAATAAAA
>JAOZTP010000088.1 GCA_029939135.1 Desulfobacterales bacterium | reverse complement strand
TAAAGCGGTTTTCGGCAAAAAGGATTTTCAGCAGTTTGTTATAGTTTGTCAAATGGCAAAAGACCTTAATTTTAATATTGAAATTATAGGAGCGCCTATTGTTCGAGAAGCGGACGGGCTTGCTATGAGTTCCAGAAACGCTTATCTTAAAGAAAATCAAAGAAAATCTGCATTAAGCCTTTACAAAGCGCTTAAACAATCGGAAGAATTTGTTAAAAAAGGGGAAAGGCGAGCCGAAATAATTGTAAGCTCCGCTTCCGAGTTAATAAGTTCTTTTGACGAAACTTTAATCGATTATATATCAATATGCGATCTTGAGTCTTTTGAAGAGGTTAAAATAATAGATCGTCCGGTTTTAATGGCTCTTGCCGTTAAAGTCGGCGTTACAAGATTAATTGATAATATAATTCTATCGCCATAACCAATCCAGTTTAACATCTGGCATTATGACTTTTCAATTAAAAAAGGAGGCTTGTTTTATGAGTAAAAAAACATATCTGTTTACTTCGGAGTCCGTAACGGAAGGGCATCCGGACAAAGTGGCGGATTTAATATCCGATTCCATATTAGACGCTATTATAGCGCAGGATAAAGGATGTAGAGTGGCATGCGAAACTCTTGTAACCACCGGACTCGCCTTTATATCAGGGGAAATCACTACAGATTGTTATGTAGATATGACGCAAATAGCCCGCGATACGATTCGGGATATAGGATATAATTCTTCGGATATGGGTTTTGATTACAGAACATGTTCGGTAATTAAAAGCATAGGCAGGCAGTCGCCGGACATAGCTCAGGGGGTTGACATAGGAAAAGGACTTTTTGAGGATCAGGGAGCAGGAGATCAGGGAATTATGTTCGGTTTTGCAACGGACGAAACCGAAAGCTTTATGCCGATGCCTATAAGTTATGCTCATTCTTTATGCAGAAGACTTGCGACGGTTAGAAAAGATAAAACCCTTGATTTTTTAAGACCGGACGGAAAGTCTCAAGTAACCGTAAGATATAAAGATGGAATACCTCAACATGTGGATGCTGTGGTAATAGCGGCTCAGCATAACAAGGACGTAACTTATAACCAATTAAAAGAAGCTGTTATGGAAGAGGTTATAAAAAAGGTTATTCCGCAAAAAATGATTAAAAAAGAGACCAAATATTTTATCAATACTACGGGGCAGTTTATAATAGGCGGACCTATGGGAGACTGCGGGCTTACGGGACGTAAAATTATTGTGGATACTTACGGAGGCAAGGGCAGCCATGGCGGAGGCTGTTTTTCCGGAAAAGACCCTTCCAAAGTGGATAGGTCTGGCTCTTACATGAGTAGGCATGTAGCTAAAAATATCGTAGCTTCGGGAGCCGCTAAAAAATGCGAAGTTCAGATAGCTTATGCCATAGGAGTAGCCGAGCCTGTATCCGTTTTAATAGACCTTATGGGAACAGGCGTAGTCTCAGACGAGCGTATGGCGGAAATTGTAAGCGAAGTTTTTGATTTAAGACCCGCCGCTATTATCGACTACCTTGATCTTTTGCAACCTATTTATAAAAAGACTGCGGCTTACGGACATTTCGGAAAAAACGAACCCGGTTTTACATGGGAAAAAACCGACAAGGCGGATATTATAAGAGAAAAAGTAGGATTATAATCAAAAAAGGACCTTGCGCAATTTTTTATTTTGCTTATCTTTTGCGTTTGAAATTTTCGCATGCTTTGTAAATGAAAAAAAAATTGTTATGCAAGCGTTTTAAAAAGGAGATAATTATATTATGAGTTTTTTAGAGTTAAACTCTTCGCTTCCGTTTAAAGTGGCGGATATTAATTTGGCGGAGTTCGGTATAAAAGAGATGGCATTATCCGAAAAGGAAATGCCGGGGCTTATGGCAATACGGGAAAAATATGGACGCCAAAAGCCGTTAAAAGGGCTTAAAATCACCGGCAGTCTTCATATGACAATACAGACCGCTATGCTTATAGACACATTAAAAGATCTTGGCGCGGATATAAGATGGGCAAGCTGCAATATATTTTCCACACAAGATCATGCAGCCTCGGCAATAGCAAAAAAAGGCTCGGCTGCGGTTTTTGCATGGAAAGGGGAAAGTCTCGAAGAATATTGGTGGAGCGCCCATCAGGCGTTAATCTGGCCAGATAATACGGGTCCCGATTTAATAGTGGACGACGGAGGAGACGCCACATTATTTATTCATTACGGAGTAGATATAGAAAAAGACCCATCTTTGCTTGATAAAGAATATGACAATGAAGACATGATATGTCTTGTAGAGCGTCTTAAAGATATTTACAAAAAAGACCCGAAATTTTGGACAAATATAGCTTCTAAAGTAAAAGGAGTTTCCGAAGAAACAACTACAGGGGTTCATAGACTCTATCAACTCGCTTCTAAAAACAATCTTCTTTTTCCGGCTATAAACGTAAACGATTCCGTTACAAAATCAAAATTTGACAACCTTTACGGATGTAGAGAATCTTTAGCGGACGGTATTAAAAGAGCTACGGATATAATGATTGCAGGTAAAGTCGTAGTAGTGTGCGGCTACGGAGACGTAGGCAAAGGATGCGCGGAGTCTATGCGCGGCTTTGGAGCGAGAGTAATGATTACCGAAGTTGATCCTATCTGCGCTTTGCAGGCTTTAATGCAGGGGTATGAAGTTGCGACTATGGATAAAGTCTCAAAAATAGGAGATATATTTGTAAGCGCTACCGGATGCTGCGACGTTATAACAGGCAAGCACATGGAGATGATGAAAGACGAGGCTATAATATGCAATATAGGACATTTTGACAGCGAAGTGGAGATGTCTTATCTCGAAAATAATAAAGATTGCGTAAAGGATAATATAAAGCCTCAAGTTGACAGATGGCGTTTTAAATCCGGCAAATCCATAATAGTTCTTGCCGAAGGAAGACTTGTAAATTTAGGCTGCGCTACGGGGCATCCCAGCTTTGTAATGAGTTCAAGCTTTACAAATCAATGTTTGGCTCAGATAAAGCTTGCCGCCGAAAAATTGGAAAAGCAGGTTTATGTTCTTGATAAAAAATCGGACGAAGAGGTTGCGCGTTTACATCTGAAACGGTTTGACGCCACACTTGAAAAGCTTACCCAAAAGCAGGCGGATTATCTCGGGATTCCCGTTGCCGGTCCGTTTAAGCCGGATTTTTACAGATATTAAAAAGTTTTATAGTCCATAAAAAGAATGATTATAAAGGGATGAGACGTTCAAGTTTGTTTGCTCCGCTTTTAAAATTGACAATAGCGTTGCGCAAACAAACTTTGAATCCCTCTTGTTCGAAATATAAACAAAGGAATCATCCGTTTATTAACAAAATTTAATCTGAAAAACAATTAAGGGATTTCTTGCTTCGCTCAAAATAACAGGAAGTAATTATTTTTTGTTCCGCTTGCTTGTCATTTCAACGAGCGTAGCGAGGAGAAATCCCTTAATTAAAATATAAGCCGAGGGAAAGCCTCATAACTGAAAACAGATGCAAAAAAATTATAAAAGTTCGCCTGATTTCGCCTGGTAATAAAATAGTATGCAAAAACTTTTAACTTCCCTTATTTTTTTATTCATCATTTTTTATTTGCCGCTTCCCTTTTGTTTTGCAGCGGAGTCTAATCAAGAGACTATAATAAAATCTCATGAAAAAATGCAGCAACTGCACGAAAAAGAGAAAGAGAATATAGAGCGTCAAAAAAAAGATGCCGAGTTGCAAAAAGAGCTTCGCCAGCTTATGGAGGATAGAAAAGCCTCAGATGAAAACATTTCCGATAAAAACCTTACCGAAAAACCTTCCGATTTTTTTATAACCGAAATAATCCTTGAGAATGCAACCTTAATAAACAAAAGCCAAAAAGCAAAACTTATATCCGGCTACATAAATAAAAGGCTTACTATAAAGGATATAAACGCTTTAATAAAGGAGATTCAAGCTTTTT
Organism: Desulfobacterales bacterium; assembly: GCA_029939135.1. GTDB lineage: Bacteria > Desulfobacterota > Desulfobacteria > Desulfobacterales > JAFDMD01 > JAFDMD01. The sequence continues at coordinate 4,850 of JAOZTP010000088.1, read as the reverse complement.
ATTTAAAGTCCGGCTATCCTACCGCAAGAGTCAAAATACTGCCGGGTCAGAATTTGAAAAGCGGAATATTAAGACTTCTATCAATAGAAACTATTATAGAGGAGATAAAAATAGGCGAAGGCGAGCAGAGCATTAAAGACAAATTAAAAACCTTTACGGCGTTTCCTTTTTTAAAAGGAAAAAAAATGTGCCTCTTTGATATAGAACAAGGCATAGAGCAATTCAACAGACTTGCTTCCAACAATGCGGCTATGAGTTTTGCTCCAACCAAAAAATTCGAATATTCCAAAATAATCGTTATAAATCAGCTCCAAGATAACAGGTTTAGGGCGGACTTAACCTTTGATAACGAAGGGCAAAAATCAACAGGAGAAATAAGAAGAAAACTTGCCTTAAATAAAGATAACCTTTTAAGCATAAACGACAATTTTATGTTTAGTTATACCGAAGACAGCCAAAACGACAACAACAACAAATTTAGCCGCGCCTATTATGCGGGCTTCTCCTTTCCTTTCGGATATTGGGCGCTTTCCGGCTATTACGCCTATTCTGAATACATGCAAACCGTAAAAGGACTTTTTACCTCCTTTCAAACTTCGGGAAACAGCGAAACCGCATCTTTAGAAATGAAAAAGGTTATACATAGAGATCAAACTGCAAAAACTGTTCTTAATTCCTCTATAACCCTTAAAAATTCCGAAAGCTATCTTGAAGACGTTAAAACAGATACCTCCTCAAGAAAACTATCCGTTTTAAAAGCCGGAATAAGCCATAACAGAAGAATATTTAACGGCGTAGCATATTTTGATTTTAATTATTACAAAGGGCTTAAAAATTTTGCCGCAAAAGAGGACGCCCCGAATATAAGCGCGGACGCTCCAAAGGCGCAGTTTCAAAAATACGGCTTTGGCGTTAACTATTACAAACCTTTTATTCTGTTTCATCAAAGCGCAATTTGGCATCTTAATTTTTTTTCTCAATACAGCAAGGACGTTTTATTCAGTTCCGAAAAAATCAGCATAGGAGACAGCTCCACAGTAAGAGGCTTTAAAGAGGATTCCATACAAGGAGACAAGGGATGCTATCTTAAAAACGAAATCATATTTAAAAACCCGCAGACTCCGATATTTAAAGGCTTATTATCCAAATCGGATCTTTTTTTCGGAATAGATTCCGGATATGTTCGGGAAACCGCCGGAGTAGACTCCAATTTTGGCGAAGGGAAAGGAGGCTTAACAGGCTGGGCGTTCGGTTTAAGATATGACAACGATCCCTTTACTTTTGATATTACATACTCGGAACCAATCTATTCTCCTCATTTTATAGAAGAAAATGATTATCAGGTATATTTTTCGGTTACCGTAGGCTTAGATAATATATTCGATAAAGCTTACAACCATATATTCGGCAAAAAACCATAAAAAAAAATTATAACCATTTTAACCTTCAAAAAAGGAGAAGCCCAATGTTAAAAAGAAAAAAACATATTAAAAATCTAACGGCGATTTTGCTATCCGTTAAAATGTCTCCGGTAGCCAAAAAAGCAGACAAATTATATTAATACATAATAAGACAAAAAAAGGACGCTTGATAATCCGATTTTATTTTATGCAAGATTTACTATGCGCAGGGATTTAGTTGGTTTATACGTCTGATATATACTTTTTAAATAACTATTCGAGACATTTTATCTCCGGCGTAATCCGTATTTATGGTTTTTGGAGAGTTTATTATTATGGCAAGCCGGTTTTTAAGGATTAAGATAAAATTTGCTCTAAAAAAAGCTTTGTTCTTTTATGGGTAGGATTTTTAAAGAAATGCTCGGGGGTTCCCTCTTCTACTATTTTGCCGTAATCCATAAAAATAACTCTGTCCGCAACCTCTTTTGCAAAACCCATTTCGTGCGTAACAACAACCATAGTCATACCCTCTTTTGCTAAAGATTTCATTACGCTTAAAACTTCGCCTATCATCTCAGGGTCTAACGCCGAGGTAGGCTCGTCAAAAAGCATAACTTTAGGATCCATAGCAAGGGCTCTTGCTATGGCGACTCGCTGTTGCTGCCCGCCGGATAGCTGAGCCGGATAAGCCTTTGCTTTATCGGATATTCCCACTTTTTCCAAAAGATAAGCGGTTTTTTTATCCGCTTCCGGTTTGCTTCGTTTTAAAACTTTAAGTTGGGTAAGCATTACGTTTTCATATACGGTTTTATGCGGAAAAAGGTTGAAAGATTGAAACACCATTCCGACTTCGGCTCTTATTTTATTTATATCGGTTCTCGGAGAGAATATATCTACTCCTTGTATAAGGATTTCTCCGTAATTTGCGGTTTCCAATCTGTTAAGGCATCTTAGCAATGTACTTTTCCCTGAACCGGAAGGACCTATTACCACAACAACCTCTCCGGCTTTTATATTGCAGGAAACGTTTTCTAAAGCTTTTACTTCATGCGGAGTATTAAAGGTTTTATATATGTTTTTTACTTCTATCATTTTATAAGGGACCTTCTTTCCAAATACTGCAAAACCATTGATAAGCTAAAGGTTAAAACGAGATACATAATGGCGCACATAAACCATAATTCAAACGGTTGTAAGCTTGTGGTAATAACTTCGCGGGTAGCCTTTGTAAGTTCTCGGATTGCTATAATTCCCAAAAGAGAGGAATCTTTTATAAGATTTATAAATTGTCCCGCAAGCGGGGGGAGTATTCTTTTTAAAGCCTGCGGCAAAACAATGTAACGCATGCATTGGTAGCCGTTCATTCCCAAAGACCTTGCGGCTTCGGTTTGCCCTTTGTTAATGGATTGAATTCCGGCGCGCACTATTTCGCCTACATAAGCGCCTGTAAAAAAAGCCAAAGCCGCAATTCCGTACCATATGGCTTCTATTTGGAAGCCGTAGCTTGAAAAAATAGCGTTTAATATGGTTCCGAATACAAAATACCATATAAATATTTGAACCAAAAGCGGAGAGCCGCGTATAATTTCAACATAGGTTATTGCGGACCATTTAAAAAAAGGGTTTGAAGAAAGCCTTGCAATGCCGCACATAAGCCCTATTATAATTCCGAGAACGGTGGCTATTGCGCTGGCTTTAAGAGTAATCCAAAGCCCGCGTACAAGGACGCCCCATTCTAATTTGGAATAGCTGCCGAGGATACCTTCTTCATAAACATATTCGCCGTCTAAAACGTTTAATTCCGCTTTTTTCGGAACAAAATATATTTCTTTTCCGTCTTCTCCTGTTATTTCTACGTTCCAACCTTTATCATCGGGCAAAACAGCAACGGTTCCTCTTTGTTCCGTTTTTATTTCTACAGTGTCATTGTAAGCAAAATATTTTAAAGATCTGTCCCATCTCCACACATAATCTATTTTTGCCGTGGCAACATAAAGGAAAGCGCATATTGAAAAAAGCATAAGAAAAAAAAGAACTATACTAAAATTGTATAGTCCTTTTTTTTCCAAACGTTTTATATTCGATATCATGTTTATATTTCTATTAGAATATGTACCGGCTTGTTTGCTCCGCCGAACATCTTTTTATATTTTAATTATAATAAGTAGGATTAAAGTTTGTTTTATAACAAAGTGATTTGCCCGTAAAATTTTGCAAGTCTTGAAATCAGACAAATTACTTTGTTATACGCATGCTTTTAATTTAATCTACGTTCTTGGTCCAATTCATGTTATTAAACCATTTATCATAAATTTTGTCGTATCTGCCGTCATTTTTAAGCTGAACGAGAAAGTTATTTAACCAATTTAAAAAATCCGGATCCCCTTTTCTAATTCCAAAGGACAAAGGCTCGTAAGTAAATGGTTTATCTAAAAATACAAGACCTTTTCCTTGCATCGCTATAAAGGTTGCGCAAAAAGGAAGGTCATAAACTACGGCGTCCGCCTTGCCCATAGCAACCTCTAAAGCCGCTTGTCCGGATTCTTCAAAGGATTTATATTTCGCTTTCGGCATAAATCTTTTTACCGCTTGTTCTCCGGTTGTTCCGATCTTTGAAGTTACTACATATTTTTCGTTGTTAAGCTGTTTGTAAGAGGTTATTTTGTCTTTATGTTTTTCGTTAATAAGAATGGTTTGACCTACTACCATGTAAGGATCCGAAAAATTAATTTTTAAGTTTCTTTCTTGCGTGGTGGTAATTCCGCTTATTATTATATCGAATTTATCGGTTGTAAGCGCCGGAATAATGCCGTCAAATGCGGTATTTACAATCTTTAATTTAACTCCCATAGCCTTTGCCATCTCTTTTGCAATGTCTATGTCAAAACCTACGATATTTCCTTTTTTATCGGTCATTTCAAAAGGAGGATATCCGGATTCGGTTCCTATTATAAGCTCTCCTCTTTTAAGTATCTTTTCGATAGTAGATTTTTTTGCAAGTTCAATATCCGAGGCTGTCGCAAAAGGCGCTATAAACATAAAAATAATAAATGCGGCGGTTAAAAAGCCGAAAAATTTCTTTTTCATTTTAAGTTTCTCCTAATTTTGTTAAGTTATAACCTGTTTTTTTTAATAAAAAACGGCGTAAAAAAACTGATACGCAGATAGCATTGATTTTAAAAAAAATCAAAATATTTATATCAGGATATGCGCGGACAATATTTTTTAAGCATTAATCAATAATAGTAATGAATTATCAAAAGCTTATCAAGTGAAATGTTTTTTTTACGGCAATTATAAAAGCTATGCAGGTTTTTAAAGAATAACATAACTCAAGCTTGGCGCTCGGTTATTTATTTGCCTGTTTATTATTAAAAACTTGACTTGCATTAAATCGAATATTATCAATTAAAATTAAGCGTAACCGCTTTTTATATAAGGTAAAATAAA
>JAOZTP010000005.1:19115-28690 GCA_029939135.1 Desulfobacterales bacterium | reverse complement strand
AAAAATTATTTCTTTTTTGACAAAAAATTTTTTCATCCTCTGTTTTTGATAAATCAATCAATTTGCGAGTTTCTTTGCCTACTCCTTCATAATTCGGTTCAGCAAATCTAACTATCCTTTCAGGAAATGTTTTAATTGCTTGTTCCATTTTAATCTTTTTTTCTTTTAATATTTCAGAAATCGGACGGAATATCCAATTATGATAAGCTTTTTCAAAGTTTTCTATATAGAGATTGTAAGCAGAGTCATAATCTCTCCTTTTATACTGGGGTTTATATTTCCATTGAGATTTGTTTTTTGCATAAGAAAGAATATATTCAGATACATTAACGGGTGTTGGGTTAATAGCTTTATGCCCTGTAGCCGCTCCACGCTCAACTGTTGCCATAAAAATAAAATTATTTCTTTCAAAAATCTCATTCAGTAAAATAGATAAATATCCTATTTCCGAGTTATCAATTTGAACAAAAATAACCCCGTCATCTTTTAAAAGCTCTTTTGCAACCTCAAGCCTATTTTTCATAAATGTTAGCCATGTAGAATGATTAAACTTGTCGTTATAATGAAAGCTATCGTTTCCGGTATTATAAGGCGGGTCTATATAAATCAGTTTTATTTTGCCGCGGTATTTTTGTTTTAAAGAATGCAGCGCAAGCAGATTATTGCCTTTAATTATTAGATTATCGTTATTGTTTATATTCTCTACTTTATGCTCTCCGTCGGAGTCATACTTTTTGAAATTTGTTAAAACTTTAGGTTCAAAAAGTCTGTCTATCTCGTTTGGGGCAAGGATTTCATTATAAAATATTTCGTTTCGTTTTTGGTCTTCTTTATCCTGCCCGCCTTCAAGAACGCAGTCTTTATACGCCCACGCCAAAACAACATCTTTTTTTTCTTTCAAATATTCGTTGTCGGAGATTAAACCGATTTTATTTTTAAAGCTTGTAAAGGAGTTGGGCAGCCACTCTTTATTATTGACGAATTTAATGAATTTATCTTTATCGAATATAAGAATATTTTGATCTTTAGATTTTTTTTCTATAAAAAAATGCTCTTTTGCTTTTTTATCCGACAAAAGCAGGTTTATAAGGGGTTGGTCATGTTTTAAGGTTAATTCGGTAATTTTATTTTTTAAAAGCTTGCTGTTTGCGTCGCATATCCGCTTATCTTTTTGCAATAAGCTTTTTAATTCTTTCGTTAAATTTTGCATAGTTTTTTTATATATTAAAAAGGTTTAAAGGTTATTTTGATGTTAGCTTGTAAAGTTATTTTAAAAGGATATTTATCAAACAAAGTAAAAAAAGCAAGTTGCGTTGTTTGATTATATTAAATTTGAATTGCTTAAAATATAAATTTAATCGAAACAAAACCTAATATTAAAAGGATAACAAATATAATCGCCAATGTATTGAAATATTTATCTATCAACGGTTTTATTTTTTCTCCCATAGCAAATATAAGCCATCCTATTAAAAAGAATCTTAAGCCTCTTGATATTAAAGAGGCAAATATAAATACTTTGAAATTTATATTAAAGGCTCCGGCAGTTATAGTAAAAATTTTATAAGGGATAGGAGTGAAACCGGCTATTCCCACCGCCCATGCGTCATAGCGGGAATATAATTCTTTTATATATTCAAATTGTTCGGCTATGTTATAAAATTCTATTATTTTTACGCCGACGGCGGACATGAATTTCATTCCTATTAAATATCCGAAACAACCGCCGATTACGGAGCCTAACGCGGCTATAAAGGCGTACTTAAATGATTTTGCAGGAACTGATAAACAAAGAGCTATTAAAAGAATATCTGGCGGTATGGGAAAAAAGGAGGATTCTATAAATGCCAATATAAAAAGCGCCAATGCTCCGTATGGGGTTCTCGCCCAGCCGAGAATGTATTGGTATAGCCTTTTTAACATTGCCAGCCTTGTTCCCCAGTAAGTTTTACAAACCTGCAATCTCCGAGATTTACGGTTTCCAATTCGGTTTCGCTTTTTTTGTATATTTTTATAAGTTCCTGAAAATCCAAACCTCCTACGGGTATTATCATTTTTCCGCCTATGGCAAGATTGTTTATAAGGTTTTGCGGAATATCCGGCGCGCCGGCGGTAACTATAATAGCGTCAAACGGCGCTTCCTCTTTCCAGCCGGATGTGCCGTCCGAATATTTTGCAATTATATTGTAGTATCCAAGTCTATCGAACAGTTTGCGAGCGTTTCTATATAAAGGATAGATGGTTTCTATGGTATAGACCTTAAAGGCGATTTTGGATAAGATTGCGGCTTGATAGCCGGATCCCGTGCCTATTTCCAATACTCTGGCATCTTTGTTTAACATAAGGGCTTGAGTCATTTCGGCTACTATATAAGGTTGAGATATTGTTTGCCCCTCGCCTATAGGAAGCGGATGATCCGCATAAGCCTGCTCCGCAAAAGCTTCTTCTACAAAAAGATGTCTCGGAACTTTCGCTATTGCTTTTATAACGTTTTTGTCTGTTATGCCTCTCGGTTTTAATTGGTTTTCTATCATGTTTAAACGGAGGCGTTCAAATTTAAAGGAATCTTCCATGTTTTTACCATAAAGTTTTTACGGGTTGATTTGTTCGGCTTGTTTAAAGCCGGTTTTTTATTTATCCATTTAAAAGAAGGATTATAGATTAATAACAAAGCGGATTCAATATAAATTTTTGTTTATTTTTTAGATGCGATTGTTTGACATGCAAATTTTGTTCATATATATGGCTTTGTTTGAAAGCGAGTTAAAAAAAAATTTTAACCGCATTTATATATTATATTATTATTTTCGGAGGACATATCAAAATGGATTATAAAGACACTCTTAATCTGCCTAAAACCGGTTTTCCTATGAAGGCTAATCTTGCAAAAAAGGAGCCGGAACAATTAATCGAATGGGAAAATAAAAGGCTTTATGAAAAAATAAGAGAGATTTCAACAGGCTTAAAACCTTTTATTTTACACGACGGTCCTCCTTATGCAAACGGCAATATTCATATTGGCACCGCATTAAATAAGATATTAAAGGATATAATAATAAGATCGAAACAGATGTCCGGTTTTAACTCTCCTTATATTCCGGGTTGGGATTGTCATGGGCTGCCTATAGAGCATAACGTAGATAAGGAGCTTAAAGAAAAAAAGAAGGTTTTGGGGCGGACAGGCATAAGAAAAAGATGCAGAAAATATGCGGATCGATTTGTAGGCATTCAAAAGGAGCAGTTTAAGCGTTTGGGCATAATGGGAGAATGGGACAATCCGTATCTTACTATGAATTATAAATATGAGTCTATTATTGCAAGAAAGCTCGGAGAGTTTGCATTGGAAGGGAGCCTTATTAGAAATAAAAAACCGATCCATTGGTGCTGCTCTTGCAAAACCGCTTTGGCGGAGGCGGAGATAGAATATAATGACGAAACTTCCGATTCCATATTTGTAAAGTTTCTATTAAAAGATGATATAAGCAGGCTTATTCCCGATAGCTCGGATAAAAAAATATATATAGTTATCTGGACTACCACTCCTTGGACAATTCCGGCAAACCTTGCCGTAGCTTTACATCCGAATTTTATTTATTCCGCCATAGATATAGGCGGCGGCGAAATTCTTATATTGGCGAAGGATCTTGTAGAAGCTTGTATGAAAAAATTCGGCGTTAAAGATTATAATATAAAAGCCGAAATAAGAGCGGACGAATTGGAGAATAAAAAATGCTCGCATCCTTTATATAAACGAGATTCCGTAGTTATAATAGGCGATCATGTAACATTAGACGCCGGAACAGGAGCGGTGCATACGGCATGCGGGCATGGACGCGAAGATTATGAAATAGGGCTTAAATACGGACTCGAGCCGTACTCTCCGGTTGACGATAACGGCAGGTTTACAAACGAAGCGGAAATGTTTGAGAACCTGTTTGTTTTTGACGCCAATAAAAAAATCATAGAAAAGTTAAAAGAAAACAAGGCGCTTATTGGTTCGGAGCAGATAGAGCATTCTTATCCCCATTGCTGGAGATGTAAAAAACCGGTTATATTCCGATCGACTCCGCAATGGTTTATATCTATGGATAAGCAAGGGTTAAGAAAAAAATCGCTTGACCAAATAGAAAAGGTAAAATGGATTCCGAGCTGGGGAAAAGAGCGTATATATTCTATGATTGAAAACAGGCCGGACTGGTGCGTATCAAGGCAACGAGTATGGGGAGTTCCCATAATCGTTTTTTATTGCGATAAATGCAATGCGGTTCATATTGATTCCGATACTATAGATTCGGTATGCTCCCGATTTGAAAAACATGGAGCGGATATATGGTTTGAAGCCGAAGCCGCGGAACTTATAAATAAAGGCGCAAAATGCGGTAAATGCGGAAATACAACCTTTACAAAAGAGACCGACATATTAGACGTATGGTTCGATTCCGGAGTAAGTCATTTTGCGGTATTGGAACAAAGAGAAAATCTTAGCTGGCCTGCAGATTTATATCTTGAAGGCAGCGATCAGCATAGAGGGTGGTTTCACAGCTCTTTGCTTACTTCGGTAGGACTTAAGGGAGAAGCGCCTTATAAATCGGTATTAACTCATGGCTTTGTAGTGGATGCTAAAGGACGAAAAATGTCCAAATCAATAGGCAACGTAACACTTCCGAGCGAGGTAATTGATAAATACGGAGCCGAAATTTTAAGACTATGGGCGTCCGCCTCCGATTACAGAGACGATATTAGAATATCGGACGAAATATTAAAACAGCTTACGGACGCTTACAGAAGAATAAGAAACACATGCCGTTTTATACTCGGCAACCTTAAAGATTTTAATCCGAAAACAGACGGCGTCCCTTATGAAGATTTGGAGGATATAGATAAATTTGCTCTTCATAAAGCGGCTCTTTTAACAAAAAGAATTACGGACGCATACGACAGTTATGAATTCCATACAATGTATCATTCCTTACACAATTATTGCTCGGTTGATCTTTCCGCTTTTTATCTCGATATTTTAAAAGACAGGCTTTATGTATATCTGCAAAATTCAAAAACAAGAAGAAGCGCGCAAACCGTATTATACAAGATTGTAGAAACTATCGCCAAACTTATGGCGCCTGTTCTTCCTTTTACAGCGGAAGAGGTTTGGAAATTCATGCCAGATTATCAGGATAAAGCCGAAAGCGTTCATTTGGAGCTTTTTCCGAAATATTCGGAAAACATGCTTAATTACGAGTTTGCCGAAAAATGGGGAATTATTCTTGAGTTGCGAAAAGATGTGACAAAAGCGTTGGAAACCGCAAGAATAAAAAAGGTTATAGGTCATTCTTTGGATGCGGAGGTTAAAATTTTTGCGGACGATAAAATTTACGAAACCCTTTTGCCGTATAACAAAGATTTAAGATCGATATTTATAGTTTCAAAAGCGGAGATTCAGCAGGCGAGCGAGGATAATAAGGGAGATACTATAAGTTCCGAAATACAGGGGCTTTCCGTGTCCGTTAAAGCCTCGGACGCTATAAAGTGTCAAAGATGTTGGATCCGGGACCCTTCCGTAGGCGAAGACGACCAATATCCGAATGCTTGTTTACGGTGCCGACAAATATTAAAATCAGGCGTATAACTTTGCAATTTGCCCGTTTGCGGCGTTGAATAAAAATTTTAATCCTCGACTTATATTTAATAAGCCTGCGGTTAAAATTTTTATCCGCCTTGTAAACGACCAAATTTTTTTGTTATCCGCCTGATTTTTTACGCCGGTATTGATAAGGATTAATTCTTCCGAGAAAATTTCCTTATTAAAAAAACTTTATAGATTGGGTAGAGCGAAGCGCAACCCAACCTGCGATACTGTTATTTTTGCCATGTTATTTAGACGAGCGCAGCGAGGAGAAATTCCTTAATTAAGATTTTGAACAAAGGGAAGTTTCATGTCTAAAAATTTTTAGGCGCAAAAAATAATCAAGGGATTTCTCGCTTTGCTTGAAATGACAGGAAGCAATCTTCTTGTTCTGTTATTTTGCCGGATGTTATTTTTGTCATGTCATTTCGATAAGCGCAGCGAGGAGAAATTCCTTAATTAAAATGTAAAAAGCAAAATTTATAAAACAGGATAATTTTACCAAATATAAACATAATGAAATATATAAAACTAATTATAATAGCAGCGCTTATTATAACCGCAGATCAGATAACAAAACAGATGATAATAAACAATTTTTTTGTTTTTGAATCTGTTCCGGTTATAGACGGTTTTTTTAATCTTACCTACCTTCAAAATCCGGGCGGCGCTTTTAGTTTTTTTGCCGAAAAGTCGGTCTTATTAAGAAGCGTCATATTTAAGATACTTCCTATAATAGTAATCTGTTTTTTGTTTCTTTTTTATAAAACCGTTCCGGCTTCTTCCAAACTTTTAACTTTCGGGCTTTCCTTTATTATAAGCGGAGCAATAGCTAATCTTATAGATAGGTTTGTTTTTGGGTTTGTAATAGATTTTTTAGATTTTTACGTTAACAATATCCATTGGCCCGCTTTTAATATAGCGGATAGCGCTATAAGCGTAGGAATAGTAATGGTTTTAATCGGCTCTTTTACAAAAAAATCTTCTTTTGCATAAGCGGAAACCGGATAAAATTTTTATCTCCGCAATCTTAAAGAGATAACGGAATTGATAAAAAATAGGGAGTAAAAAAATGTTAAAAAAAGCTACGACCATAAAGGAAATAAGAAAATACTGCACCCCAAAGCCTCTTACCCAACAGGATCTTAAAGATTTTTATATTGATACAAATGATGCGAGAAATCCGGAAGAGGATATATTTAGCATATTAAAAAACCTTGTAACCGCAGAAGAGGAGAACAGAATACTATTTTGCGGGCATAAAGGATGCGGCAAGTCAACCGAATTAAATAATCTTAAAAACAAGCTTCGAGACGAAATGTTTTGCATATCCTTTTCATTGGAACAGGTAACCAACACCACTACCGTAACTGTAGAAGAGCTTTTATTGATAATTGCCGAAATAACGCTTAAAAAAGTTAAAGAAGACAAGATTGATATTAATAAAAACAGCTTAAAAGATATAGAAAACAGCTTTGAAAAAATATACGAGTATTTTGCAGATAAAAAAGAGACTACGGAAAATAAAAAGGAAATCGGCTGTGAAGCAAATGCGGAATTAAATGCTTCTACGGACGCAATACTTGCCGGCTTAATCAAAACAATACTCGGATTAAAAGTTAAGGCGCAAATAGAAGGGAAAATTTTAAAAACCAAATCAAGCAGCGTAATAATAGAAAGACAATTAATCAAAAGACAATCCGATCTGATGAGTAACGTAAACGAACTGATAGAAGAGGTAAAAAAAGCGCTTCCCAGCAATCAAAGACTTCTTATAATTGTAGAAGATCTCGATAAATTAAACATTGCCGTAGCAAGAGATATATTTATACAAAACTGCGAATTTCTTAAAATAAACGCATCCGTAATATACACAATACCGATATTTTTATTTTACGCTCCGGACGCTCAAGCCTGCATAAACAATTTTGACGCTTATATATCTTTACCTATGATAAAAATAAAAAATATTGACGGCAAAAATAATAATGAAGGTTATCAAACCATACAAAAAATAATATACGCAAGGTTAGATAAAAAACTTATCGACGACGATGCGTTAGATATGCTTATAAAAAAGACTGGCGGAGTATTAAGACACTGTTTTGAAGCGCTTCAAAGAGCAAGCATGGCAAATTCGGCTTTAAAAAAGAAAAAACTCGGAACGCAACAGATAGAATACGGGCTTAATCGCCTTTTCAACGTAATTTGGAAACAGGTTACTCCGCCTTACGAACCTCTGACTTCCGGAGTTATAAAAATAGAGGAGCTTCATAAAAGATTATCCGATTATTACAAAATGGAAGAAAATAAAAAGGCGGTTAAGCCTGCGCCAGACACGATAAATCAGATACTGCTTATGTCTTCCGCTTTAATAGAATATATAAACGGCAAAGAAAGAGTTATAGTTCATCCTATTTTAGAAGAAGCAATAAAAGAATTGAAATGGTATGAGGAAGACAGGAAGACAGGAGGGTAGGAAACAATTTTTTTTGTTTTGTCATTTGGACGAGCGCAGCGAGGAGAAATCCATTAATGAGCAAATGCCGATTATTAAATAGGTTTAATTGCAAAAAAAGATGATTATAAAAGTCGGCGAGGTTTGCGTTTGTTTGCTTCGCTTTTACTTGTCTCTTGGGATTTTTTCCTGCGTTTTTCTAACAACGCAAAAACTCAAGTTGCGCTTTGCGCAACTTTCAAACAGTTTGCGTTATTTGACGAAAAACTTGTCAAAAATTATTTCCCAATCGACAAGAGCCGCTACGCAAAAAAATTTTTAACATCTTTTTGATCTAATATAAAATAACGGAAACGCCAGATAATAAAGGGATTTTTCGCTTTGCTCGACAAGACAGGAAGCAATTTTTTTGTTTTGTCATTTGGACGAGCGCAGCAAGGAGAAATCCCTTAATTAATAAATGTCGATTATTAAAAAATAAACGTAAAAAAGGATGATAAGATAGCCATGAGCTACGCGGAAGAATACGACATATTAAAAAATTCCATAAAAAATATTATGCCAGACATGGCAATGGTTAGAATAGAAACCTTAAATAAGGCGTATAAGCTTATTGAATCTTTGAATTTGCAGTTAAAACCTCCTCCTTTTTACAAAATAGAATTTGAGCCGAACGGCGTAAGCGCCGCCGTAGAAATATTAAAAAAGGCGCGCGAATACTCTTTGATTTCCGAAAAACAGGATACCGAAATAATATTTATAATAGATAAAGGCTCCTTAAATGTTCCGAAACCGGATCAGATAGATTTTTGGGAAACAATGAACGCCCAGCGAGAGCTTTGGGGAAGCTTAAAAGCTTATATAATATTTATTATGCTGCCGGAAGAATATGATAAAATGCTTATAATAGCTCATCATCTTACGGACTGGATACCTCTTAAAATAGACCTTCTTAAAAAGCCGGATCAAAAACCTTTCGCGGATACTCAAAAAATTATATCCGACGCATCAAGCGGCATATCCGGTAGAACCGCCTTATCCGAAATAGATAATCTATTGCAAAGCTTTAAAGAGGCGGAAAAAAAGGGGGAGAAAAGCCTTATAAGAAGGTTTTTACTTCCGGCTTTTAATCTTGCGATGAACGCTTTTAATATGAAAAAAGCCGAAGAGATAAAAAAATATATAGATGAAGAAAAAATACAAAAAGCGGATCTGATGCAATGGAACAGCCTTAATTTTGAATTTTATTTTCATACTTTTAATCATAAAAAAGCGGAAGAGTATCTGTTAAAATTTAAAAAAGATGCTGAACAGATGCAGGATAAAAACAGTATCGCCCTTTCATGTTTTTATACCGGCGACCTTAAGTTGAGAATATTCGAAAATAATGAGGCATTAAAAGCATATGAGACGGCGTTGCTTATTTATAAGGAGATAGGAGGGGACAGACTTGGGGAGGCGAATTGTATAATAAGCATAGGTAATATTTATTTA
>JAOZTP010000005.1:0-19015 GCA_029939135.1 Desulfobacterales bacterium | reverse complement strand
GAGGCATTAAAAGCATATGAGACGGCGTTGCTTATTTATAAGGAGATAGGGGGCAAGCTTGGGGAGGCTAATTGTATAAACGGAATAGGGCAGGTTTTATTTAAAGCGGAAGATTACAAAAAATCGGAAAACCATTTTAAGAAGGCTTTAAAGCTTTGCGAAAAAATAAACGATTCCTACGCAATAGCCACAATCCATTTAAACTATGGCAGATTATATAAAGAGAATAAGGATTATAAGGATAAAGGGATAGAATTTATAAAAAAGGCGGCGGATATTTTTGATTCTATAAACATTGAAGAGGCGGCTAATTTATGCAGACGCCAATTGAGTTAATTATAAACCCCGTATTATAAAAAAATAAGCCTCTTTGCCCCGTAGGAAACGCCCATTATTAAAAATATTTAAATAGAAAAAAGAATGATTATAAAAGTAGTAGATGTTTAAGTTTGTTTGCTTCTCTTTTTGCTTGTCTCTTCGGATTTTTGCCTGCGTTTTGCGAAAAATGCGAAAACTCAAGCTATGCTTTCAAACAGTTCGCATTTTTTAACGCAAAACTTATCAAAAATTGTTTCCTCATCGACAAGAGCCGCTACGCAAATAAACTTTGAACATCTCATGATCGAATATAAACATAGGAAACGCCTATTATTAAGAATACTTAATCACAAAAAAAGATGATTATCCGAAATAATTAAGGGATTTCTCGCTTTGCTCGACAAGACAGGAAGGCAGTTTTTTTGTTTTGTTATTCAAAGTCTGTTTGCTTTTTTTTTGGGATTTTTGTTTGTCATTTCGACGAGCGTAAGCGAGGAGAAATCCCTTTATTAAATTATAACCATAGGAAACTCCGCATGCCACAAACGGACAAAATAGGAAGTTATCCGCCAAAATTTAAAAGAAAAAAATTTATGACCAAAAAACTTGAAATAGGAAGAATAAACTACATTAACGTTGATCCTATATATTACGGATTTGAAAAAGGCGCTCAAAAGAATAAGTATAAGATAACCGCAAATAATCCGGCTATGTTAAATAAAATGCTTGCCGAAAAAAAGTTTGCAATAAGCGCGGTATCCGCCGCTGCCTACGCGCAAAATCAGGATAACTGGCTTATTTTACCGAATCTTTCGGTATCTTGCGCCGCAGACGTTATGAGCGTAATATTTGTGTCCGAAGTTTCGACAAAAAATCTTGAAAACCAAAAGGTAATAATATCTGCGGAATCAAAAACCGCGTCCGACCTTATAAAACTTTTTTTTAAATCCCAAAATATCGCCCCTAATTTTATAATAAAAAAGATAAAAACATTTAAAGACGTTGACGAAAAAGCCGCTCTTATAATAGGAGATGCCGCCCTTGCTGGAGGATGGGATAAGCATTTTAAATATACTTGGGATTTGGGCGGATTATGGAATAATATAACAAATCTGCCTTTTGTTTTTGCTTTATGGGCTGTTAATAAGGAGTTTGCAAGAACCGAAAAAAAAGTGGTTTTAAGACTTATAAAAGATTTTGAAGCTTCCAAAAAGGAAGGAAAAGAGAATATGGAGGCAATAATAAGCGCCGGCGCAAAAAAACTTAATATACCGCATTTAACTTGCAGGCAGTATTTTGAAAAGCTTGATTTTGATTTGGATGATAAAAAAAAGGCGGGGCTTTTTATGTTTTTTGAAAAGCTTTATGAGTATGGGATTATCAACAGTTCGGTTTCTCTTAATTATTTCGGGGGATAACAAAGTGGTTTGCCCGTTTGCGGCGTTATACTCAAATTTTAATCCTCGAAATACTATAAGTATTCCTCCGGTTAAAATTCTCGTATGCCTTGCAAACAAACTACTTTGTTATCCCCCGAAATAATATTATTATTTTTTGCTTTCCAACCAACCAAAACATTTTGTTAATATGCGCTCTTTAGTCATTTTTTTTACTTATTAAGTAGGTTGGGTTGAGCGTTGCGAAACCCAACCCATCTTTGATTTTACAACCAAGCAATATCTTATCCCAATCGTTTTGTTAATAGACGAAGTTACGTCATTATTTAAAATTAATAGATATGTAAGTTTGGAAAGCTATTTTCAAATTGTTATCCGCCGAAGCAATTAAGGGATTTCTCGCTTTGCTCGAAATGACAGGCTTTTTATTTTTGTTTTGTCATTTCAACAAGCGTAAGCGAGGAGAAATCCCTTAATAAATTATGATAAAAAAATATAATCGTAAGATATTATATTGCCTGTAAAGTATCTGCTTTTGTCGTTTTTTTTGCTTATGAATTTGAAAAGATGATTTTTTCGGCGATTTTAAGCGCTTCGGCTTTATTTGTTATTTTTTCGTTAATTTGCGCTATTTCTACCTTGTTTAATATTTTGGCAAATAGAGGAGAAGGCTTTAAATGGAATTTTTTTATAATATCCGCGCCTGTTATAATGGGCGGAAGGCTTTTTGCAGGTAAGAATTGGTTTTGAAATTTGTTATAAAGTTTTATTCCAAAAAAAACAAAATCCATGTCCCGTTGCAAAGGGGTTCCGTTTTTTCCCAATATGTCCGCAATAGTATGTATCAGCAGATCCGGCGTTCTATCTCCATGTTTTATAAAAAATTTTATTTCCGCCTCTTTTGTATCAGGTTCTATCCGGTTTTTTTGAAAAAGATAAAGAGTGTCAAGATGATTTTTTATTATAAATGTTATATAATCCGTTTGCTTTGAAGATGTTTTAAGTCTTTTGCATATTTTTTTTGAAATTTCCGCCCCTTTTTTATCGTGTCCTTTAAACGTTACGGTATTATCTGCATCTATTTTTTTTGTAGCGGGCTTTCCTATATCATGAAGCAGTATTGCAAGCTTTAAAGAAGGAATATTTTTTTTATCTATTATAAAAGCGGGGTTTATAGGCGAGTTAAAGTCTCCGTTTAAAATTGTTTCAAGGAGGTTGTAGGCGCGTATGGTATGACCGAAAATACGCTTGCACAACTTCGTATCTTGTCCGATTTCTGCGTTATGCTCAAATTTTAATCCTCGCAATACTCCATGTATTTCTGCGTTTAAAATTTTCGCCTGCCTTGTAATCGAGCAAGATTCTTTGTTGTGCAAGTGTATCTCGAAGTCGTTGTAAGGCTTTGTATCTTGCTTGGCTTCTGCATTATGCTCAAATTTTAATTCTTTAAACGCTTCTTCTATTCCCGCGTTTAAAATTGTTGCATGTTTCAACTCGGAACATTCTTTTTTATTTTGTAAAGGTTTGGGGGGGGAATCCGAAAGGTTTTTTGTTAAAGGAAAAAGTTCCGGAAAAATCGAAAATAAAAGTCCGGAATCTGCCATCCGAATTATATATCGGCAGGATAGGGGAGCGTCTAATATTTTAAAGAGCTCCTTTGTTATTCTTTCCGCGGCAGATTCGGTTATAAGGTTTTTATATTTTTTTATTAAATCAAAAGTCGTTTTTGAAATTGTAAAATTGTAACGGGCGGCGATTCTATACGCTCGTATAAGACGAACAGGGTCTTTTTTGAAAATGCTTTCCGATACCGGCGCAATCTTTTTGTTTTTAATATCTTCTGCGCCTAAAAACGGATCCGTAATGCTGTTGTCCTCAATATTAAGGGCTATGGCGTTGATTGTAAAATCTCGTAAAGCCAAGTCTTCTTTTATAGAGTAGCCTCGGATCGGGGATATATCGAAAATGCCTTTGCGGGAAACTACTTTTATTATTTTTTTTTGATCTTTTCCTATTGTTATTAATCTGCCGCTTGTTATTTTCGCAAGCCGGTTTCCGTATTTTTTCGGATCTTCGGATACGGCAATATCTATATCTTCCGGCTTTTTATTAAGAAGTATGTCCCTTACGGCGCCTCCTACGATATAGGCTTTTTGATCGGGCAAAGCGGCTTGTTTTAAAAGAGAATACATTTTTTATGCGGTTTTTCTTTTTTTAATCTTTGGTATAAAAATAAAATATAGGCAGAATTTTTAAAATATCGGATATATTTATAACAGATAAAACGGCTACGTTTTTTTATTTTATTTGTCAAGGTTATATTTTTTCATTAAGCTTTTGCGTAATGAAATATTGCGCTTGATTTTAAATGATTTGTTTGACTATTTTTACTATAGTATATATTAATCCAAAAAGGTTATAAATTGAGAAGCCGAGAGCTTAACAAAGGATTTTGTTTATTTTTTATATAATGCGGAAAATAAGCAAAATCCTTTGCTATGTAGAGCCTTATTGAATAATTCGAATATATAAGAGGTGTTTTATGAAAACGCTTTTAATAAAAAACGGCGTTATAGTTACTATGAATTCCAAAAGAGATATATTTGCCGGAGACATATTAATACAGGACGATAAAATCAAGCGGATTGCGGATAAGATTGAAGTTGAAACGGACGAAGTAATAGACGCTTTGGGATGCGCGGTAACCCCCGGATTTATTCAGCCTCATATTCATCTTACTCAGCGCCTTTTTCAGGGCTTGGCGGATGACTTGCAGCTTTTAGATTGGCTTAAAAAAAGAATTTGGCCATGCGAAGCAAACCATACTTACGAAACAAATTATATATCCGCAACATTGGGAATAGCCGAACTTATGTTATGCGGAACAACTTCTATAGTGGATATGGGAACCGTCAGACATACGGAAGCTATATTTAAGGCAATAGAAGAGACCGGCTTTAGAGCGCTTGCGGGAAAATGCATGATGGATTACGGCAAGGATGTCCCCGCGCAATTGTTGGAAAATACCGAAGAATCGATTAAGGAATCCGAAAGACTGATTAATAAATGGCACCAAAGCGCGGAAGGAAGAATTGAGTATGCTTTTGCCCCGCGATTTGCAATCTCTTGCACCGAAAAGCTTTTGTCAAGGATTGCGGATATGGCAAAGAGTATGAATCTTAAAATACATACTCATGCTTCCGAAAATTTAGGAGAAATAGCTTTGGTAGAGGAGGAGCGAGGTTTAAGAAATATTAAATATTTTGAAAAACTCGGCTTAACCGGCAAGAATCTTATTCTTGCTCATTGCATATGGCTAGACGAAGAGGAAAAAAGGATTCTTGCGGATTCCGGAACTATGATTGTTCACTGTCCAAGCTCCAATTTAAAGCTTGCTTCAGGAATAGCTTCTATTCCGGAACTTTTAAAAATGGGATGTAATATCTCCATAGCCGCGGACGGCTCGCCATGCAGTAACAATTTAAATATATTTACGGAAATGAGGCATGCCGCTTTAATGCAAAAAATAAGACTGTTAGATTCTACGATTATGCCGGCTGAAACGGTTTTTGAAATGGCTACGTTAGAAGGCGCAAAAGCTATGGGTAAAGAAAAAGAGATCGGCAGTATAGAAATCGGGAAAAAAGCGGATATAGCGGTAATTAAACTTAATACGCCTCATAATGCTCCTGGCACAGGCAGGAATATAATATCTCGGATAGTATATGCGGTAAATGCGGCGGATGTTAGCGCTACGGTTATAAACGGAA
The DNA here is from genome assembly GCA_029939135.1 of Desulfobacterales bacterium. GTDB lineage: Bacteria > Desulfobacterota > Desulfobacteria > Desulfobacterales > JAFDMD01 > JAFDMD01. The sequence continues at coordinate 13,530 of JAOZTP010000005.1, read as the reverse complement.
AAGTAGTTATGAAGAATAGAAAGCTGCTTACGATTGATATTGATTCTGTTCTTTTAGATGCGGAGAGGGTTAGCAAAGATATTATCAACCATTTAAATTTGGGCGCATAACAAAGCAGTTTGCCCGTTTGCGGCGTTGATTTTTTTTTAATCCTCGAAATACTGTAGTATTCCTGCGGTTTTAAAAAAAAATCGCTTTGCAAACAACCAAACTGCTTTGTTATGCGCCCAAATTTAGTCGTTTGTTATTTAATTAAGGGATTTTTCCTTGCTGCGCTCGTCGAAATAACAACAAAAACAATATTTGTTAAAATAACGCCGCACAAATAAAGAGCCTGTCATTTCGAGCAAAGCGAGAAATCCCTTGATTATTTAGATAATTATTTTTTTTGCGTTTAAATTCAAGTATATAAGTTGAGTTAAGCAAAGCATAATCAAACTTATCTGTCTTGAAGTTAGCGAAATGAAGCACTTGCTTTGTTATCCGGCGGGATTTAATGATTAGGTTTGTCTCTCTAAAGATTTTTCCGGTTTTTAATGAGGATATAATATAGTCTTCAGATTTTTATCTTGATATTTTAATATTAAGATAATATAAATCTTTTATATGCAAATTTTTTATGATGCTTTGCTTTTATTATAATCTAAAAGGAGAAATAATATGTTTGGAATTGGAATGCCAGAACTTCTTATTATTCTGGTAATTATAATGATAATTTTCGGCGCGGGCAAACTCCCTGAAATAGGCGCCGGACTTGGCAAGGGAATAAAAAACTTTAAAAAAGCCACATCCGAGCCTAAACAGGATACCGAAAAAGATAAAGAAAAAATTTCGGAAGATGATTAGACGCCGTAAAAATTAAAAAGGTATATCGTCGTCCGACTGATCCGACTTAGCGTTTATATAATTATCATAAGCACTTGTATCAGACGAGTTTGCGCTTTTAGACGAAGACTCGCTTTTTGCATCTAAAAACTGCATTTTATCGGCTATAATTTCGGTGGTATATCTTGTAACCCCGTCTTTTTCCCAAGAGCGCGTTTGAAGCCTGCCCTCTATATATACCTGTTTCCCTTTTGTTAAATATTCTCCGCAAATTTCGGCAAGTCTTCTAAAAGCGACTATTCTATGCCATTCAGTTTTCTCTTTTTTTTCTCCCGTATTTTTATCTTTCCAATCTTCGGATGTAGCTATGCTGAAATTTGCTATTGCAACGCCGTCCGGAGTATAACGCATTTCAGGGTCTCTGCCGAGTCTTCCTATAATCATTGCTTTATTTAATCCGCCCATATATTTTCCTTTTTTAAAATATGTTTTTTAAAATTTTTTCTATTTATTTGGCAAAAAGTTCAGGTAACATATCAAAATTAAAACTTCAAGACAAAGCGACAGGTGTCGCCGTTTAAGAGGATAGAATTAATCTTGCTGAGGCAGTTGCCATGGCGCGGGGATAGTTTCCCCGCGCTGCGGGCTGGTATGTTAGTTTAATATTGCGGCTTCTCTGCCTTTTATAAGAGAGGTTATAGTTAGATTGTATGGGGTTCTTATACTGGCTTTTTCGCCGTATTCTACGACTTTTTGATTCATAAATTCTATTTCGGTTTTTCTTTTTGCCTCTATGTCCATCAGCATTGAGGTTTTATGATCTCCGGCATTTTCCATGTAATTGACGGCGTAATTATAAAAATCGTTTCCCATATCTATATTAAGCGCTTTTGTAATCGTGATACATTCCATAAGAAGAGCGTCAACGATTGTTCTTGCGTATGAGTTTCCCATAGCCTTTGATACGGTAAGTCCGGTTAATGCGGATACGGGATTCATAGATATATTTAAAGCGCTTTTTCTCCATATTTTTACGGCGATATTTTGCGTATGTTCGGTATTAAGCCCCGCTTTTGTAAAGGCTTCCGCTATTATTTTTGCTTGGTTTGCAGATTGCGGGTCAAGTTCTTGGATAAAATGGGGGGGATGATGAAATCCGACATTAACTTTGGCGTCTCCTATAGGAACGCAGCCATAGTTTACCACCGCTCTGATAATCGTTTTTTTATCAATATGTTTTGCAATTTCAAGTTCCGTATCAATTCCGTTTTGCCAGCTTATAACGTAGGCATTTTTGCGGCGGATTTTTTTTATGCTTTCGGCTATTTTTGCGGAAGCGTTTGCTTTTGAGGCTATTATGATTACGTCCGGGTTATATTGTTCAAGTTCCGATATATCGGAACAGACCGCAAAGATTTTTTGTGTTATGTTTTCTTTGCCCGTAAGTATTATTCCGTTGTTTAAAGCGGATTGGAGTATTTGCGGGACGATGTCGCATAGTATTGTTTTATATCCGCCTTTTGCAAGGAATGCCGCCACAATACATCCTACGGGACCTGCGCCTATAATTGCAAAGGTTTTCGGTTTAAAGTGGGATTCGTCAGTCATTTTAATATCTCCTTTTTTTATATATTGCAGATATTCTTTTTAAACTACCGCCGCACAACGAAGTATTTTATTTGTTTTAAAGGCTTGCGATAATTTTAACCGTAGTAATATTAATAATATTTCGAGGATTAAAATTTGAGTATAACGTAGAAAACAAGCAAAATAGAAAGTTATGTAACAGATGTTTTTTTGAACTACCGTTATTTTTTTATGCGTTCGTCTATAATTCTTTGCGCCTTTCCTTCGCTCCTTTCTATTGATTTGGGTTCCATTAGCTCCGCTTTAACTTTTATGCCTATGCTTTGTTCTATATGATACATTATTTTGTTTTCTATTTGATGAAGAACCGGTTTCCCTTTTTTAAATATCTCTTTTTTGGTTTCAACCTGAACAGTAAGATAATTCAGATAACCGCTTTTTTTAACTATAAGTCTGTATTGAGGCTCTACTTCCGGTATGTCTAGAAGCAAAGATTCTATTTGAGACGGAAATACGTTTACCCCTTTTATTATAAGCATGTCGTCGCTTCTGCCAGATATGCGTTCCATTTTTATCAATGTTCTTCCGCAGGAGCATTTCTCGCGCGATAAGGAGGTTATATCTTTTGTTCGGTAGCGTAAAAGAGGCATTGCTCTGCGTTGTATAGCGGTAAATACAAGTTCTCCTTTTTCTCCCAAAGGAAGCGGCTCTAACGTGTTCGGATCTATTGTTTCGGCTATAAAATGATCTTCGTTTATGTGTAGTCCGTTTTTCTCGGAGCAGTTGTATGCAACTCCGGGCCCGCACAGTTCGGTTAATCCGTATATATCCATTGCCTCTATTCCCATGCGCTCTTCTATTTCTTTTCGCATTTCCAATGTCCAAGGCTCGGCTCCGAATATGCCTATTTTAATGGGGAGTTTTCTTATGTCGACATTCATTTCTTCGGCTCGCTCCGCTATTGTAAGGGCGTAAGATGGGGTGGAGCTTAAAACGGTTACACTCAGATCCTGCATTATGCTGATTTGACGTTTTGTAACTCCGGAACTTATCGGTATAACGGTGCATCCTACCATAGAAGCCCCTTGATGAACTCCGAGACCGCCGGTAAAAAGTCCGTATCCGTAAGCATTTTGAAAGACGTCTCCGGGTCTTACTCCGTAAGCCCATAGGTTTCTTGCAACGCATTCTCGCCATTGCTCAATATCTTCTGCGGTATAAGGTCCCGTTATGGGCTTGCCTGTAGTGCCCGAAGATGCGTGAACTCTTACTATATCCTCTGACGGAACTGCGCATAATCCGAATGGGTAGTTGTCTCTGAGATCGTTTTTAACGGTGAAGGGAAGTTTTGAGATATCTTCTACGTTTTTGATGCTGTCCGCGCTGACTTTTGCCTCTTCAAGCTTTTTTTTATAAAAAGGAACTTTTGCCGCAACCCAGCCGACAGTTTCCTTCAGTTTTTCAAGCTGAAATTTTTGAAGCCGGTCTAACGGCATACATTCGTACTCTTTGTTCCATACCATAAACGCCTCCTTTTTCAATTGCATAGGATAACTTCGCCGTAAACGAATAAACTACTTTGTTATTCTACGCAATTTAATCGTGTTTTTAATTATGTGAGTTGTCCTATTTTTTATGTCGTAATTTCTCCGTTGCAAGGCATACGAAGAGACTACTTTGTTATCCTACGTAATTTAATCCTCGCTATGCTTGTCGAAATGACAAACAAAAAACATTTGTCAAAATAACGCTGCAAAAATAAGAAGCCTGTCATTTTAAGCAAAGCGAGAAATCCCTTAATCATTTTTTTTACGGTTTTAATTTTTTTTTATATTGCGTTAAATCCGAGTTCAAAAGCCTTTAGATTTATATCTATAAAGTTTTCTTTTACTCTTGATTTTATGGCGGTTTTATAATTTTTTTTTGGTATAGGCAAAATATCCGCACGGCTTAAAGCTCCGAGCAATACTATGTTTAACGCCATTGGATTGCCAGCCTGTTTTGCGGCGTCAAGCGCGTCAAAAGCTATTAGGTTTTTAACTTTTTCTTTTATTAGTTTTTGTATTAGATTTATGTCCGGGTATTTGCCTTTTCCTATGGTTACGGTAAATGGAGGCAAGGGAGCAAGATTTGTTATAACATAAGTATTGGAATTGCATTTGTTTATAGCTCTTAAGGTTTCGGAAGGCTCGAACCCAAGCAGAATATCCGCGCTGCCGTCTGAAATTATGGGGCTTTGGGCGGCGCCTAATACTATGGCGGATTCCACTACGCCTCCTCGTTGAGCCATTCCGTGTATTTCGCTCATACGAACGGGTACGTCGGATAATAAAGCGGCTTCTCCGAGTATTTTAGATGCCAGCAGGTTTCCTTGTCCTCCTACTGCTACCATTATTAGTCTTTTTGTTTTCATTGTGTGGGGTCCTCTATTTAAATTGCTTTGTTATCCTGCGCAATTTAATCATTTGTTTTATGTTTATAATTAATTAAGGAATTTCTCCTCGCTGCGCTCTTCGAAATGACAAACAAAAAAACATTCGTTAAAATAACGCTGCAAAGATAAGCAGCCTGTCATTTTGAGCAAAGCGAGAAATCCCTGTTAAGATTTCGGAACCGGTAATATGGCGTTTTCCGAGCATATTTGAGCGCAAAGAGCGCAGCCTATGCAAGTATCTGCATTTATTTTTACTTTGTTTGTTTCGTCTATATAAAATGACGGACAAGCCACTTCGTTTATGCAATCTCTGTGATCTTTACATTTATCCGCAACGTAAAAAGGGCGTCCTTTCGGCATTTTTAAGGCTTTGGCGTATAATACGCAAAGTTCCTGCGCAATTATAACGGATACTCCTTTATAAGAAAGAGCCTCTTTTATTGCTTCTATACTTTTTTTAACTTTTTTCGGTTTTATAACGGCTACATGTTTTACTCCGACGGCTTTTACTATGTTTTCTATAGATACTTGTTGGTATTGTTCAAGCCCGAGTTCTTTCATGTTTACTCCGGGGTTGGGCTGGTGTCCCGTCATTGCAGTTGTGCCGTTATCAAGTATTACAAGGGTAAAGTTGTGGTTGTTGAATACGGCGTTTATGAGCCCTGTTATTCCCGAATGAAAGAATGTGGAATCGCCTATGTAGCCTACAACTTTTTTACCAGGTATTGCTTTTGAAAAACCGCAGGATGAGCTTACGGAAGATCCCATGCAGATTAAAAAATCTCCCATGTTTAAAGGAGGCATAAAACCGAGCGTGTAGCAGCCTATATCGGTTGGATATATGACATCTATGTCAAGGCTTTGAGCCGCCTTTTTCATTTCGTAAAAGGTTGCGCGATGGGAGCATCCGGAACATAGATTGGGCGGACGCATTGGCAGCTCCGGTATGTTTGAAGCGTCCGGTTTTGATTTGGGAGCGTAATCAAAGCCAAAGTATGAACTTATTACTTCTTTAACGGTTTCCGGGTCTAATTCAAAATGGAGGTTAAATAGGTTTTTGCCTTTGCCGTTTATAGGAATTGTTATGCCCGCTTGTTGAGCGCAGGCTTTTACATATGTTTCCAAAACAGGCTCGCCCTCTTCTATAATAAGCGCTTTTTTGCAGCCTTTTAAAAAATCCTGAATTTTTTTTTGAGGAAGCGGGTTTGAAAATCCTATTTTTAATGTTTTAACTTTATCGGCTATGTTTAATTCTTCAACTGCGTCGGATGCGTATAAAAAGCTTACTCCGCTTGTTATTATGCCGAGTTCTCCTTTACCTTTTTGAAAGTTGTATTCGCAGTTTTCGGAAATTATTTCGGCTTCTTCTATTTTTTTTAAAAGTTTTAAATGGAGGTTTCTGGAAACCGCGGGAACGGTTACATATCTTAAGGGGTCTTTTTTAAAATTTCCTTTTGTTTTTCTTTCTTTTATTCCGCCAAGAGTTATAAAAGCGCTGGAATGGTTTATTCTGGTGGTTGTTCTGAATATTACCGGCTCTTTTAGTTTTTCGGACAGTTCAAAGGCGTATATAAGCATATCTTTTGCCTCTTGAACCGAAGAAGGCTCAATAACCGGCAGTCCTGATAGTTTGCCGTAAAAGCGGTTGTCCTGTTCGTTTTGGCTTGAAAACATAAAAGGATCGTCTGCGGTAATTATTACGAGGCTTCCTGAAACTCCAACGTAGGCAAGCGTCATTAACGGGTCTGCGGCTACGTTTAAACCTACGTGTTTCATTATGCAAAGGGTTTTTAAGCCAGAGTTTGCGGCTCCTGCGGCAACTTCCAACGCAACCTTTTCGTTTACGCTGTATTCGAAATAAAGGTCTGTTTGATGCGAGATTTTAAATAGGTTTTCGGATATTTCGGAAGATGGGGTTCCCGGGTATGTCGTTGCAAAAGAGACGCCTGCTTCTATGGCGCCTCGGGCTATTGCTTCGTTGCCTAATACGAGTATTTTTTTATCGGGATTTTCTTGTAAAAGCGGGTGCATTTTTTGTTCCTTTATAGTTTTTATTGTTTATATTCATTTCGGAGACGTTCAAGTTGTTTGCTCCGCTTTTTACTTGTCGCTTACGCAAAAAAACTTTGGACATTTCCTTTTAATAAAGGGATTTCTTTTCGTTTTGTTCGTTGAAATGACAAGCAAAAATAACATTCGTCTAAATGATATGTAAAAAATTTTTTGTAGGCAAAAAAAGCCTGCCGAAATAAGAAGTCTATTATTTTAAGCAAAGCGAGAAATTGATTAATTATTTTATTAATTATCCCTTTTTATGATTAACTGTTGTTGATAATTGGCGTTTTTTATATTTAAATTTTAAGATGCAAAGTCTCTATCGTCCTTTATATTTTGCAATTAAAAAATTAAAAACCGTTTTATTTGTGTTTTTTAATAATTAACTGCTGGTAAATTCGGGGCGTTTTCTGCCTGCTGCGCTAAGTCCTTCTAATGCGTCTTTTGTAGCAAATGTTTTTTCAAGCAGGTCAAGCTCTATTTTTATTCCTTCTTCAACGCTTTTTTCCGTTTGGGCGTTAATTATGTTATCCGCTTCTTTTAACGCCAGTGGAGCTTTATAGCCGAGTATTTTAAGTATTTTTTCCGCAATCTCTTTTTCTATGTTTTGCGGCGGTTTTTGTTCTAACATTAGTTTTATGTTTTGATTAGAAAATGCGGCGGCAAATTGTTTATATTTTTCCGGTATATTTCTTTGTCTGTATTTTCCGGATATTTTTTTATCGGATATTTTTTGAACGGAGTTTTCTATTTGTTGCGGGGTTGTTATTTCAGTTATTATTCCGAGATCAAGCCCGTCTTTTGCGCTTAAAGGAGCTCCTGTAAAGATGTAATATTTTGCAAGGTCAGCTCCTATCTGTTTTGCAAGTCTTAACATTCCGCCAAGCCCAGGATATATTCCTATTCCTGTTTCAGGAAACGACATGGAACCTGCGTTAGTAGCTATTATAAATTGGGTTGCAAGCGCAAACTCGCTTCCTCCGCCCATAGATAATCCGTCTAATATTGTTATTGTAGGTTTTTTGCAGTTTTCTATTTGTAAAAGAAGGTTGTGCCCTTTTTTTGTAAATTCGTATATGTCCCGGATTCTGTTTTTTTTTATTTTTTTAATAAAAAAGCGTATATCCGCGCCGGCTATAAAGGCTTTTCCGGCTCCGTCAAAGGCTATTGCCTTTACATTTTCATTCTGTTCCGCTTTATTAAAGTTTTCTTCAAGCTGTTTAAATACGGCTTCGTTTAAAGCGTTCATAGCTTCGGGTCTGTTTATTGTAATGTATGCGATGTTATTCTTTATTTTTAAATCAACCGCTTTAAAATCAAACGGTTTGGCGAGCTGTTTTTGTTTTTCTAATATTTTCGGCATGTTGAAATCGGGATATTTTTCGCATATTGCTTTAACCGCTTTGTATGTTTTATCTATCCCTATTTTATTCATTATTTCAAAGGGACCTAACCGCCATCTTAAGCCTATTTTTGCGCCTCTGTCCGTATCTTCTATGCTTGCAACTTTTTCGTCAACTAATGCCGCCGCAACTCCGAGACATACTCCGTAAAATCTGTCTGCAACCTCTTTTATTTTAGATTCGTCAAAATCGCCTTCTATGTTCCAATTTTGGTTTTTTCCCATTTGGGCTTTTAATATTTTTGCCGGGGCATAAAAGTCGCCGATCTCTTTTCCGAGAGTGGATGCAGCATGATAGGCTATTGGTATTCCGGTTACGTTCATAAGCAAAAATGGACCCATTCCGATTTTAAAGGCGCGTTTTGCCGCCTCTTCTATTGTAGGTATATCCGCAATTTTTTCTTGTAGCATGCGCGCCGCTTCATTTAAAAACGGAACGAAAAAACGGTTGACGGCAAAGCCGGGGGCATCCTTTACTATTATTGCGGTTTTGCCATGAAGCTTTGACGCAAGCATTACTTGATCTATTGTATCTTTGCTTGTCTGTTCGGCAGGTATTATTTCCAACAGTCTGTTCTTTGCAGGATGAAAAAAGTAGTGCATTCCTATAAATTTGTCCGGTCTTGATATTTTGTCGGAAAAATCTTTTACATAAAAGCTTGAGGTGTTTGTAGCAAGTATTGTTTTTTTATCGCATAGTGCGTCTAATTTTATAAAGAGGTCTTCTTTGACTTTTTTATCTTCGAATATAGCTTCTATAATTATATCCGCATCTTTAACAAGGTTGTAATCGGTTGAAGCGGTAATTGAAGAAATTATTTTATCAACCTTTTGAGGAGTAAATATTTTTCTTTTAACTCCTTCATCTAAAAGGGTTTTAATTCTGTTTAATCCGTTTTGAACGAATTTTTGTTCGGTATCGATCATTACTACGTTAAAGCCTTCCTGAGCAAGTTTTTGAGCGATGCCGCTTCCCATGTTGCCTGCGCCTATTACGCCTATTTTGTTCATATTTTTTTTCCCCTCATAGCCTATTATATTTATCAAATCCCTTGTTGTTTAAAAATTTTTAATTTTATATATATTATGAAGCTGATTAACTATTTTTAGAATAATTGTCAATATTCGTTTGTTTTTTCTATGATATGAAAGAAAGGTTAAAGATAGTAGGGAAGGATTTGAAACGGCTGTAAGGTTATCTATAATACGCCCAAAAAACTGGACAATAAGAGGGAGAAATGCTCAAAGGGCAAGAAAGTAAAGAATAAAAAAGGAGCATAGAATGCAAAAGAGCAGAAGAAGTAATAAAAGAAGGAGTAACCATATCAGAGTTATCAAGAGAGTATGAGCTACATCCGAATTAAATAAGTAGATATAAGAAGCAGTTATTGGAGGATGCGGAGGCAATATTTTCAAAAGAAATCAATAATAAAGAAAAGAGATTAAAGGAGGAGCAGTCGGAGCCATATAAGCAGATAGGTCAATTAAAGGTAGAAAACGATTTTTTTTTAAAAAATTAGATTGGGATTAGTAATAAGCCGGGAAATGATAGACAGTTATCCATTATCAATAAATTGTCAATACGAATTATTAGGTAAATCAAAGAGTTGGTATTGTCATAAGTATAGCGCGCCCAAAAGTTAAGACAGTAAAAAATAACTTTTTTAACCCTTTTTTAATATTTCGTAATTTTTCAAATAAATATCTTCATACTTTAATGACTGCCATACTTTTTCTATATAAATATTATCTGCCGCTCAAGCCTGATTTACTCTCTCTATTTTGATATCTTTTAATATATATGGATATTGCCTATCCCCTTTTGATGCTCTGCTTAAATTCGGTTTCGGATAAACGGCGTTTAACCCCGTCGCATACATTAAACGCCTCGTTCGTTTCTCCTTTATATATGATTTCCATTTTTTTACTCTCCAAATTCACTTTCCTGTATCCATAATGGAGATATTTATTTAATATTTTTGATATTATAACCTTCTCTTTTTTGCTCCTTTTTCGCTTTATCGTTATCTTGCCCCTTGTTTTCATTCCTGCATAATCTTTTTGAGCATATCGCTTCGCAGCTGTACAGTTTTTTGGGCGCGGCATATTTCGAGGATTAAAAAAAAACAACGCCGTAAACGGGCAAACCGAGAAGTTATCCGCCGAAACTTATTATTTGCCAAAGGGACAATTCGGATAAATACACTCCTTGCAATTTAAACAAAAACCGCCGTAAGAAAGTTTAACCATATCCTCTTTTGTTATATATTCGCCCGCCATAACTCTCGGAACAACCAAATCGAAAATGCTTGTTTTATAATACATTACGCATCCGGGAAGCCCCATTATCGGAATATTTCCGTTTATATAGCCAAGTAAAAACATAGCTCCCGGTAAAACAGGAACCCCGTATAATTTAACGTCCGTTCCAGCTTTTTTAATTGCGGCGGGGGTTAAATCGTCCGGATCAACAGACATGCCGCCTGTTATTAAAATCATATCCGCTCCTATTTTACGCATCTTACCTATTTCATTAGCCGTTTTTTCTATAGAATCGGAAACAAACTCTTTTTTTATTATTTTGCTTCCAAGCTCTTCTATTTTGCGGGTAACAACCGGACCGAATTTGTCCTTTATCCTTCCGCTATAAACTTCGGTTCCAGTAATTATAAGCCCAACTTTAAAGCTTTTTAAAGGCAAAACTTCAATAAACGATTTTTTTATAAGCTTTTCCAAAGATTCGATTATCTCCTCTTTGATAGCAAGCGGTATAATTCTTGTTCCGGCTATTCTTTGTCCTTTTTTTACGATACGGTTTCCGTGTATGGTAGCTATTATAATGTTTTCTATTCTATTTGCTTTAAAAAGATTCTCTTTATCTATCTTTAAGAATCCGTCCGTTTCGGCTATAAACTCTACCTTGCCTTCTTGCGGCGCGGTTAAACGAAGATTTTTACCGGCAGCCCTGTTTGCTATTCTTATTGCCGCTTCGTTTTCGTGCAAATAACCGTCCGTTAAATCCCACATATAAATATATCTTTTACCCAAATCCAACAATTTCGGAATATCTTTCTCCGTTATTATATGCCCTTTTTTAAAATATCTTCCTTTAAACTGCCCAGGTATTATCTGGGTTATATCATGACAAAGAGCCATGCCTACGGCTTTTGTTACTTCTACTTTTTTCATATTCTATCTCTTTTTTTGTTTTTTTTGTTATATAATCGGTTAGTTGAAAAACCGCTCCATCTTGTTAAAAACTAAAATTTTTTAAAAGAATACAACTTCAATCGCTTTTCATAAGCTCTTGTTTTTGTCAACCGATTATTAACGAACCGGAATACTTTTTCTTTGACTTTATATTAAATATCGTTAAAATCGTCATTTGATATTATTCTTGCAGGAAAATATCAGCTTATCTTACTATTTATTTTTTAAAATCGAATAAAAGCAGGCTTCAATTTTATTATGAAAGCAATATTCAAAAATATCGGGCAGGTTCATAAAGCCAAGCTTGAAACTCATTTTGAGCAAAAATACAAATTCCATTGCCGATTTATCTTTATTACAAGTAAAATCCCTCCGAAATTTGATAAACAAACAATACGTCCGAATCCAATACAAACGATAGATTTTAAAAAGATTAAAATCGGATTGTTTAAAGGAGACATAATTAATTTTGAAACAATATTAAAATATTTAGGCATAAAAAACTAATAACTAATAACTAATAAATTTTGTATCCCTGAATAAAAAGGGGAAAATAATAAAAATATAGAAGTTCATTTTTTCGTATAACAAAGTGGTTTGTTCGTTTGCAACGCCGAAAACGGGCAAAATGCAAAGTTATACGGTAAAATTTAAAAAAGGAGACCATAATGAAAAAAATTTATCTATTATTAACCGCTCTTTTAGCCTTGATGGTAAGCGTAGGAGCGTATGCGGAGGAAAACCGCATCCTTTGCGCTTCTACCACAAGCGCTCAAAACTCCGGAATTTTCGATTATCTTTTGCCCGAGTTTGAAAAGGATTCCGGCATAAAGGTTGACGTAGTGGCGTTAGGAACAGGCGCCGCAATAGAAATCGGCAAACGCGGAGATGCGGATTTAATACTTGTTCATGCAAAAGAGCTTGAGCTTAAAGCCGTAGAAGAGGGATACTTTGTGGATAGACAAGATGTTATGTATAACGATTTTGTTATAATAGGCGATCATAGCGATCCTGCGGCAATTAAGGAAGCAAAAAAGGCGACAGAAGCTTTTGCCAAAATAGCCGAAAAATCGGCTTCTTTTATATCGAGAGGAGATAAATCCGGAACTCATACAAAAGAGCTTTTTATATGGAAAGAATCCGGCGTTAATCCTGCAGGTAATAAATGGTATATGGAAGCGGGACAAGGGATGGCAAAAACGCAAAGAATCGCAAATGAAAAAAAGGCATATACTCTTACGGATAGAGGAACATGGCTTGCGGTAAAAGATCAGTTAGATATGAGCATTCTTTTTGAAGGGGACCCTATTCTTTTTAATCAATATGGCATAATGGCGGTAAATCCGGAAAAATATAAAAGCGTAAAATATGATAATGCCCTTACTTTTATAAAATGGATTGTTTCGGAAAAAGGACAAAAAACAATAGCATCTTTTAAAGATAAAAACGGCAACCTGTTATTTACTCCGAACGCAAAATAAACAATAATGTTTAATCCTTTTTTAAAAGCCGTAGAACTGATATTATCTTTTGACAAGCAATTGTTCGATATAATTTTTTTATCCGTCAAAGTATCTATCATAGCGCTTATAATCGCCACCGCTTTCGGCATTCCGATTGCGGTTTTTACGGCTTTTAAAAAATTTCCTTTAAAATCTCTTTTTATAAACATAATGAATACCTTTATGGGCGCGCCGCCCGTAGTGGTAGGCTTGATATTTTATCTTCTGCTATCAAGAAGCGGAATATTAGGTTTTATAGGTATTCTTTATACTCCTTACGCTATGATCATAGCTCAAATTTTTCTTGCATTTCCCATTATAGTCTCTCTTTGTCATTCCGCCATAGTAGGAGTAGATCCCATATTAAAACAGGCGGCTATAACTCTCGGCGCATCCCCGTTTACAATCGCGACAACTATTATAAACGAAGCAAGATACGGCATAATAGCGGCTTTAATAGCGGCATCCGGCAGGCTATTTGCAGAGGTCGGAGCAATATTAATAGTAGGCGGAAA
>JAOZTP010000199.1 GCA_029939135.1 Desulfobacterales bacterium | reverse complement strand
TCGGCATTTTGAACTAAAGAAACTATTATGTTTTCTACGTCTTCGCCTACATAACCAGCTTCCGTAAGGGTGGTTGCGTCCGCTATTGTAAAAGGAACGTCCAAAAATTTAGCAAGGGTTTGGGCAAGCAAGGTTTTTCCGCAGCCTGTAGGTCCGATAAGCAAAACGTTGCTTTTTTGTATTTCCGCTCCGTTATCCTTGTCGTTTTTATTAGGTTTAAGTCGTTTGTAATGGTTATATAAGGCAACCGCCAGTATTTTTTTTGCTTTGTTCTGTTCTATTATGTATTCGTCTAACTTTTCTTTAATTTCTCTCGGAGTTAAAAGGTTTTGAAAACTGTTTGCAGTATCCTTTTTATCCCCTTCGTTTATTATTTTAAGGCTGTTTTTTACGCATTGATCGCATATATAAACGTCTGAATTGTTTCCCGCAATCAGTTTTGAAACATTATCCAAGCTCTTTTTACAAAATGAACAATAAAGCATTTTATCTTTGTTTTCAGCCATACTTTCCTCTGTTTAAATTTAGATTTATAACCTTTTATCCTGTCCGTTTTTTGCGTCTGATTTATCTATTCGCAAAGGTTTCCTCTATTTATACCCGCTTGAAAATCGGAAGCGTCAAACACAAAGAAAAACGGAGCAAAACAACTTAAACGTCTTCTCCGTTTTTATAAGTATTCTATTTTTCGATTAAAGCCTTATTCTGTTTTTTTCGGCTTTAATATTTGGCTTCTGCTTGTTATAACCTTATCTATTATACCGTATTCTTTTCCCTGCTCGCTTGTCATAAAAAAATCTCTATCCGTGTCCGTCTCTATTGTTGCAATTGACTGTCCCGTATGAAAGGATAATATTTTATCTAACGCATTTTTCATGCGCAGTATCTCTTTTGCCTGTATTGCTATATCCGAAGCCTGTCCCTGCGAGCCTCCCATAGGTTGATGTATTAATATTCTTGAATTCGGAAGAGAGTATCTTTTATTTTTTGCTCCCGAGGCAAGTAATACCGCAGCCATGCTTGCGGCTTGTCCTACGCATAAAGTTGATATTTTCGGCTTGATGTATTGCATTGTGTCATATATCGCAAGCCCTGCGGTAACGGAGCCGCCCGGAGAGTTTATATAAAAGCTTATCTCCTTTTCGGCGTCTTCCGATTCCAAATATAATAATTGAGCTATTATAAGATTTGAGATGTTGTCGTCCACAGCGGAACCCAAAAATACTATTCTATCTTTAAGTAATCTGGAATATATATCGTAAGCTCGTTCTCCCCGCCCTGTCTGTTCTACAACCATTGGTATCAGGGTCATTTTTTTCTCCTATTTACTCGGCTTTTATTTTTCAAGAAACCGGTTTGCCCGCGTCCGCTTCCTCTTTTTCCGGCGTTATTTCTTCGATTTCCGATTCTGATATTATAAGATCGATTATCTGTTTTTCAAGGAGAACGCCTTTTAAATATTGAAGATTATTCTTATTGCTTTCATAATATTTTTTCACCTCTTCTACAGGCATGCCTATTGACTGAGCGTTCTCCTTATAAGCCTCGTCAAGCGCATTGTCGGCAAGTTCTAATTTTTCCTGTTTTATAAGATGTTTTAATATAAGGTATCGTTTTGCCTGTATTGCTGCAAGGTCTCTATATTTTTCGGCAAATTCTTCCTCTTTCAATCCCAAACTTTCTAAGCTTGTATTGTAATGTTGAAATGTTTTTAAAGCGTCCGCAACTATAATCTTCTGCTCATGTTTTATTAAAACTTCCGGAACTTCAAACTCGATTTTTTCTATAATTGCATTAAAAATCTGCTCTATTAACTCTTGATGCGCCCTTTTTTCATACCCGCTTTTAAGATTTTCGGATATTCTACCGGTTAACGTTTCAAGAGTGCTGCCCTCTCCGTATTTTTTTGCAAACTTATCGTCTAATTCGGGAAGTATCTGTTTTCTTATCTCTTTTAAAGTTACTTTAAAGTCAAAGGTATTTCCGGCAAGTTTTTTATTCATGTCGCTTTCGGGTATGGCAACCGATATATTCTTTTCTTCTCCGATATTCATTCCGATTATATTTTGATTGAATTCCGGAAATATTTTAGCGTCGCCTATTTTTACTTTGAAACTTTCGACGTCGCCGATCTCGTCGAATTTTTTGCCGTCCTTATAAGCTTTGTAATCTATCGATATATAATCTTCGCTTTGAGCCGGTCTTTCTTTTACCGGTTCATACTCTGCGGCGCTTTGTCTAAGCGCTTCAATCTGAGCGGTTATTTCCTCTTCCGATACCGTATATAAATTCTTTTTAATCTTTAAGCCGGAAAAATCTATATCTTCAATGCTCGGCTCTATTTCAACCGTAACTTCATAATTATAAGGTTTTTCCTCCTCTATTTCTCCGGGCGTTATAGAAGGCTCTCCAAGTATTGTAAAACCTGTTTCTTCTAATGCCTTTTGAAATGTGTTTCCCGTAATCGCGGTAACCGCTTCGCCATCGATACTTATATCATTTAGCTTTGCGCCGAA
>JAOZTP010000198.1 GCA_029939135.1 Desulfobacterales bacterium | reverse complement strand
CTATTACCTGAACGCCGCAAGCCGCGGCAAGAGATATTAATCTACCTATTGCGGTTTGCCCTCTCGGATGAATATGAGCTTCCGGGTTTTCCAATAAAACAAGGGTTCCGAGTTTCGCTTTTTTCTTTTCCTTTTCCTTATCTTCCGATGTTGCAGCCATTCCCAAAAGGATAATTATTATAGGAAGCGTATAGCTTAATCCGAAACCGGTATTTGTAGGTCGAAAATCGTTGATTGTAGCGAACGCCATGTCTCTTTGTTTGTCCGTTCCGTGTTTAAACTCTATATTCGGAGCTATTTCTTCAAGCCATGCCCGCACATTATATTTCAAAGTATCTCCTTGAGAATTCGGATGACGAAGCAGATTAGGAACTATTGCCCTTTCGTTACGGGAAAGAAAATCTATTGCATACTGCCCATACTCGCCTACATGATTTAAATCTCCGGCAAATGTAAACATAGGCAATGAAACGCGAGGTCCCCAACGATCCGCGCTTACATAACTCATAAACGGCAATTCGGACGCTTTTTTTTTATATGGATTTAATTTGAATTGAGCGCCCGCCTCATTACGTCCAAAAGGCGCTTGATCAAAACCTACGCCGTTACTACCTGCGAATCCAAATGCTTTATCCATATCTTCAAATTCAATCTCCATTTTTATTGAATTGTTATCAAAAAAAGATTCGACGATTATAGGATCGGACGGAGCGGCGCCTTTATTTTTTATCTCTTGCAAGTAGCCGTGTCCGGCAAGGGTAGGATCTCCTGTTTCAGCCCATTTCCAAAACATTCTCAATGCTTGTATCAAAGAACTTTTGCCGGAATTATTAAGCCCGGCAAGAAGCGTCATTTGCTTTAAACCGATTTTTTGATCCGAAAAGGATTTAAAATTTAATAGATGAATGTCTGTTAACATTACATTAATCTCCTATTTTTAAAAATGGATATATTTTAATTATTTCCTCATACCTCTCTGGATCTATATCATCCGCCTTGCCGATTAAAACTTTAAGCAAATCGCGCCTTAATTGAACTCCGGAATATTTCCAACTGTCTCGCGACATCAGATTTCCAAATTGCTGATTGTCCAATAATATGTTATATTTTTTTAAAAAATTGTCTTTATCGAATAATAGAGGCTCAAACTCATCTTTGCTTAAATCTGCAAGAAGATTGCCCCATACTTCAAAAAGGGTTTTGTTTATCGGAGTTCGTCTTCGCCCTTCATAAGATTTTCTGAAGGTATAAGCGCCGAAAAGTTGATAAGCCCGTTGCATTCCTGTAATAAACCGCTCTTTTAAAACTTCAATATCCTTAAAACGAAAATTAGGCATAGGCGAATTATCTTTAAATATCTTTTTAAGCTCATTATTCGGCAGATCCGGCATTATATTTATTATCCTCATTGTATCGCATAAAAATTTATCCATATCCGCAGATCTCGGATAATCTTTATAACTGCGAATCGAAAAGGCAAAAAATCGCAAAATAAGCTCTCTTGCCGCCATTCTGCTGTCATTTGCAGAATTATTAACCGCTTGTTCAAAATCCTTATCTTCAACCAATTCTTTTAAAAGTTCGGTAGATTCGCCCTGATAAAGAGCATGTCTTATCTCCTGCGCGGTTAGAGGCATTCCGCCGGTATTAATACGTTTAAAAACATTTCTTTTTACCTCTTCCGGCGTTCCGGGATTAATTACGGTAAATCGAAACTCGGTTTCCAATATTCTATTACTAATATTCTGAGGCAGTTGATTAAAAGTTTTGCCGTTATATTCATCTCCCCAAAATTCAAGTTTTTGAAGCTTAAATCCTTCCCCTCTTTTTTTTTCATCTTTGGTTTTTAAAAAATCGGTTCCGAGTATAAATTCTCTAAAGGTTGTAAGTCTTTGCAAACCGTCAACAACATCCCAATGCTCTTTTTTATCTGAAGATACATAAAACATAGGCAGCGGTATTTTAAGCATTAATGATTCTATAAGCTGGCTTTTTCTTTCAAAATTCCATCTTTAGTTTCTTTGAAAAGCCGGCGATAAGCGTATGGTTCCTTGTATTAAACGCCGTACAAGAGTCTGCATAGGAACCTGTTTTGTCTCTATAGAAATCTGATTCGGATCAAACGGCTCTAACTCCTCTTGGTTTTCAGGATCAGCTTCAATGCCGGAAAGCTGCCCGTCTGCCGTAGCCTCCTGTTTAATATTTCCATCTAATTCATAAGGTTCTTTTTTCATAATATCCTCTAAAATAAAAAACTATCTTGTTATTCCTCGTTCCGAATTTTGTATAAAGTTTATAAAATCTATTACCTCTTCGGTCTGCGGAACTTCCGCTTTAACCTTTTCTATCGCCTCTTTTATGCCGAGTCCTATTCAAAAGACTATTCTATAAGCTTTTTTTAAAGCGGCTATTTGCTCTTCGGAAAACCCGCTTCTTTGCAAACCTATTTTGTTTAAACCATGCAAAGTTGCTCTGTCTCCCACTGCTATTGTATATGGAGGTATGTCTTTTACTATCGCAGATT
>JAOZTP010000087.1:7299-9102 GCA_029939135.1 Desulfobacterales bacterium | reverse complement strand
TTTATAATCATTCTTTTTTGCGATTAAATCTATCCGTTGCTTATGGCGTTTAAAAATGATTTTTGTATTCCTCTTTTATTTGAACATATTTTGATAAATTTACGCCTTTATTAATGTAAATGCCAAGGGATTTCTTGATTCCGGCTTCTATGGCAATAGCCTCCTTTGCGGCTCCGTTTTTTTTAATTTGCGAAGCGTATATAATTCCAAACATATGGATCATACTGACTTGCTCGCCTTCTTCCGCATCATCATACATTTTTTTCAATCTACTTCCTAATTCTGCTACTGTCATTTTTCCCCTTTTTATGATTCGTCATAATTTTCCATAAATTTTTCAAAGCTCATGCTTTTATAACTATCCGTTTTTATAAATTGTAATATGGGCATAAGATTAGAGGCGGACACAAAGCCGGGTAGTTTGGTTATTTTTTTGGTTTTTTCGTCAAGAAATATAAAGGAGGGCAGCCCCGTAACTTTGTATTTGAGAGCTAATCTCTGTTCGACGTCTGTAAATATTTTTATGGGAATAAAATTTTGATTTAAGTAATTTGCAATGTCGGCGTCTGCAAAGGTCTCTTTTTCCATTTTTTTACAAAATACGCACCAGTCCGCATAAAAATCTATAAATATTTTTTTATTCTGATCTTTTGCGAGTTTTATGCCTTCGTCATACTTATGCCAAGTAACATTGCCTTCTTGATTCGAAGATGCTTTTGAAGGTAAAAAACGATTTATTATTAATAATGATATAAAAAGGATTATAAGCGCTATTGCTATATTTTTTTTAGATTTCATTTTTTCTCTTCTGCTTCCGTTTTCGTATGTTATACAAGTTTATTAAATAAAAGTAATATTCCGACTACCATTAATATTATTCCGGCTACTATGTTAATATATTTAAGTAATTTTACGGCTTTTTTAAAGAATATTAAAATTTTGTTTATAAAAATCGCAATTATTATAAACGGTATGGCGAGTCCCGCCGAATATATGGCAAGCAGCCGCACTCCATGCCATAATGAGTCTTGACTTCCCGCTATTATAAGTATTGACCCGAGCATAGGTCCTATACATGGGCTCCACCCTGCTCCGAATGCCGCCCCTATTATAAATAAAGAAAAAAAATGTAGCGGCTTTTTATGGGTATTAAAACGTTTATCATATTCGAGCCATTTTATGCGAAACATGCCGGTAAGATGTATTCCGAGAATTATTATTATTATTCCGCCTGAATATCTTATTATGTCTTTATAATTATACGCTATTTGTCCCAAATAGGAGGCGGAGGCTCCAAGCGCTATGAAAACGGTTGAAAAACCGGATATATAGGCAAAAACCGGAAGAAAGATTTTTTTTTTATTTCGGGGATTTGTAAGCTCTTCTATTGAATAGCCGGTTATAAATGTGAAATATGCCGGTATCAAAGGAAGAACGCAAGGGGAAAAAAATGATAAAAGCCCTGCGATAAAGGCTGTGGAATAGTGTATATTTTCGGCGAACATTTGCAACTCCTTTTTTATATTAACCGTTCAACTCTTTTGCTCTTTTGTTTGCCGCAATAATAGCGGCTATAATATTTTCTTTTACTCTGTTGTTATCAAGAGTATTAATTGCGGCTTCGGTTGTGCCGCCTTTTGAGGTAACATTTTCCCTTAATTTTTCAACGGGCAGATCAGAAGCCTCTATAAGTTTTACAGCGCCTTTTAAGGTTGCGGTTGTAAGCTTTATTGCATCTGACGGATCAAATCCCATGGCAATTCCGGCTTCTATCATAGATTCGGCAAGATAAAAAAGGTATGC
>JAOZTP010000087.1:5659-7199 GCA_029939135.1 Desulfobacterales bacterium | reverse complement strand
AGTTCTTTGTTGCCGGACGCTATATTGATATTATTTTTTTTAAAGTTGTTTAAGCGTAAAGGGTCCGGATCGTATATATGTATTAAGGACGGCTTTACAATATTCGAGTTAACAACCGCTTTTATCATGGCTTCGCCCATGTTGCCCGCGCCTATAAAGCCTATTTTATTTTCGGATTGAGGCATTATTTATCCTTTATCGCTTAATTTATGATCTGTTTCAAAAAGTATAGCATAAAAAGTATCCTGTTTCCTATAACCGAAGCAGCGATATTTTCGGGTGATTCTAAATTTATCGATTTCATATGGAATCTCTTTAAATTTTTTTTTATTTTGGAATTCTTTGTAATTAAATCCTTTATCTCGCAATATATTTGTCCATTCCATTTTTGAAAATTTTTCAAAACAATTCAAAAATATTTGTATCTCATTGGAATGTTCTACTATATTAAAGCCAAAATTTTTTTTGAGTTTCGAAAAGTTGATATTTGTTCCGCTAAATTTATTCTTTATAAAATTATCTATATCTATTTGTTTACTTTCAAATAGAAAAGATAATAAAGAATTTTTATCGGTGATATTATTAAGGGTTATCTCTTCGCTATTTTTCTTTATTTTTATAAATTGATCATAAAAAGCTTTATGATCAAAAGAAAGCGTTAATTTATCTCTTTCGCATGCTTCCGCCAAAGAGGTATTGTTTATGCTTTCGTCATTATAAAGATAACTATCTTTATTCGAATGTTTTTGGTCGCCATCCCAAAACGGCTCTTTTAAAAGCGTATTAACTAAACGGCCTTTCAAGCTTCTTATGGAATCTCTTTGTCTGATAGTAAGAATAGTATTTAAGTCATCATTAGGCGTTACTTTGTAGCTGTAAAAATTCTGTTTTTTCATAAGGCAAAGAGATGATTCTCTGATGCCTTGTAATATGGGCAGCATATTTTTTATCAAATCGGCTTCAAATTCTTCTATGTTTGCAAATTGCCCGTTTAAAGAGAGTTCGTTTAGCAATATATCCATTATTAAAGTCCTAACAATTGATCCAGATCGTCGTCAAATTGATCGAATAATCCTTTTTTATATGTAATAATGCCTCCAGTATCTGCCAACTCTATTTCCGTATTTCTTGATAAAAAATCTTTATCCAATTCAAAAAAATGTATGCTGGTTTTATTTTTATTTATATATTTTTTTGCTACGGCTTTTCTTATGCCGTTAAATATATGATCGCTATGACTTTCTACTATAATTTGAATTCCGGCGTTGGCAATAAAACATAGAAATTCTGTTAAATCCGCCTGCGCTTTTGGGTGTAAATGTATTTCCGGGTTTTCTATTATAAGAATATCTTCCGGCTCGGCAGATAAAGATGATATTATAATGCCGGTTATATAGCTTACCCCCGCGCCTATATGATAAGGACGAACATCATTGTTGCCCCCGTAAGAAAATTTTGCGGAAAGAATGTTGGTTATTCCCAAATCTTCCACTTTTAAACGAACTTTTAATATTTTGTTAAGCCAATAATTTACTTGAGT
>JAOZTP010000087.1:0-5559 GCA_029939135.1 Desulfobacterales bacterium | reverse complement strand
TCGTCAAAGCATTTAAAATTTTTTATATATAATTTATCAAGCATTTGATATTTCCTCTATCTTATCCTCAATTTTTTTAAAACGTTCTTCTATTCTGATGTTGCTATCTACGGAGTGGGTAAGAGCAAATACATATTCTTCATCTCTGATAAGCTCTTTATATTTTTTTTTTATTAAATTATTTTTATTAATATCTATAAGCTGGTTATTTTTTAATTCGGCTGAAAAATAGCTTATAGTTTCAAATAATGCCATGTTTATAGGGCGTCTGGGACCTTGTTGACTTTTTTTAGGAAGCCGAAAGCATCCTTTGCCGAAAAGTTTAAAAGAATTTTTCATTGCATCTTCAAAAATATTCGGCAGTTTTTTTATAATATCTTCGCTTATGTCATTATTTAAAAATAGCATTGTTTTGCTTAAAAAGTCTTCAATGTCGCTTTTATATTCAACCTGTTCGTCTGTTATAACGTCAAGCAGCTTTTTGTTTCTCCAAAGATAAAAAGCGATAAAACGTAATATCAAATATCTGTCTTTCATTCTTTTTGTATAGATAGAGTTTTCGGTAGCTTTTTTAAAGTTTTTGGAAGCGGAGAGTTCTTTAAGCAGTTTGGTGGCATTACCCTGATATAAGGCGTTTCTCATTTCTTGGTTATTTAAGCGGGTTCCTCCGCGATTTACTCTGTCAAAAAGATCAAAAGTAACTCTGTCTTTTGTAGGGTTTTTTATTACATGCAAAGATAGTTGACACTCTTCTATTCTGTTTTTTTGTTTTTGAGTAAGCCCGCTGAATTTTTTTCTATTGATATCGTAGAGCATCCGTAAACTTTTCAAGGAGAATTTATCGTTCATAAAATCAAAAAGAGTAGTCAACCTTTGTCTTCCGTCAACTATAATAAAGACTCCGTTTTCATCCTCTTTTACATAGATTAAAGGAAGCGGAATTCCCATGATGATCGATTCTATCAATTCGCTTTTCTGTTTTTCGTTCCATAGAAATTCTCTTTGAAAATCAGGGTCAAGTTTAAGCATAGGCGGTTTTTGATCATGTTTTCTTTTTAGCTGAAAAGCTGAAAATGATTCGCGCGATATATTTACTTCCGCATCCGGATAGACCTCTTCGTTTTCTTCATCGGTTGTTTCTTTGTTTTCTCTTGCTTCAAGACTGAGAGTCTCTTCGCCTTCAAAGTTTTCTTCTATTTTATTTTCGTTCTTCATAACTACAGTCCGTTTATTCTACTTTACCTTCGGCTAAAATAATTGTTCCGTCTTTACCGGAATAGAGACGTTTATTATCCGAATTAAATTCATATTTAACGTCTAATGATAAAGCCTCTATTGATAGAATTTTGTAATGTTTACATTTATATATATTTTTATTTCCGCTTTCGCCGTCAACATAAATTTCAAAAGATAAAACAAGATGCGGGGCGTCATGTATAACTTTGAATTCATCGGACGGAGATAAATAGAAACTTCTAAAAGTAGTATTTATATTTTTAATATTATAAGTTTTGCATTCCAAATAGTAGGGATTATTTTGATGCCGAAAAATTATATCGGGATAACCGACAGCTTTTTTATTTCCGCTTGGTCCCGTAGGAATATCCGCATTTAACCCTAACGAATTTAATGCGTTTTTTATAAAATTTTCAATATCATTTCCAACTTCGTTGGGTCTTGATCTTACAATTCCTGTTTTATTAATTTCCGTCCCCGCTTGTAAAGCGGCTTGTTTTAATAATTCCAAAACATCTTTATGCTCATCCTTTAAAAAATCGAATGCAATAACCTTTTTCCCTGTCATTGCTTCAATTGTAAGAGTAAAAGGTATATCTTTTAAAGGGCGTAGCATTTGTTTTATTATATTTTCGAGTTTCTCGGTATATTCAGGATTATTCATATTTATTTCCTAAAGATTAAAATATTCTCTTTTTTCATAATATTATATAAACCGAAAATGATTTTATTGATATTTTTATATAGCTTAAACCCTATACTCTCCATATAATCTATTGTAAACTCAACGGTTTTTATTTCTTTACTCTGATATGTGGCATTTCCTATTACAATAACGGCGAATTTGTTCGGTTTAAGTATTCTATACATTTCGGAATATGCTTTTTTCATATCTTGATTATAAAAATCAACTTTACTTTTGCCTGCGCTTCTGACTCCGATAAATTCATTTTTCATATCAGATACATTAAAACCCAAGTCTTCCAATGAATGCTCGTCATTTTTAACATAATCAAGGGCTATCGAATAGGGCGGGGAAGTAATTATTCCGTCAACGGAATTGTCAGATAAATTTATATTTCTTGCGTCTCCGATTTCTATTTGAACGTCTCCTAATGTAAGATTGAGTTTCTTTTTGATTTCGACCAAGTCTTTAACGGAAGCTATCATAAGATTTATGTTTTTCATAAATGACGCCTCAAAATTTTTATTTCTTCTCGACTTATCGCTAATTGATACAAGCCGCGTTAGTTTATAAAAATTTTTTACTTTTTCGTCGTCCGATAGACTTTCAATAAATTTATAATAATTTTGTTCTGTTCCTTCGGCGCTGGCAATAACGTTCTCAATTACTTTGCCTTTTAATTTTATTATATTATCCAAAACGTAAATAGATTCTGTTTTCATTCTTCCTTGAATTGCGCAAAGCGGAGAAATATCTATTCCTAAAAAGTTGATTCCTAATAATTGAGCTTCAAGAGCGGTAGTCCCACTTCCCGAAAAAGGTTCGAATACGGTATCCCCTTTTTTTAAACCGATAATATTTAATAATGCTCTTATCATTTGGGGATGAAACTTGCCTTTATACGGATAAATCCAGTGCGTTAAATATTGATTTACGGAACGAGTCTGATTTTTTTTAATTATATCAAAATAGTCGGTTGATTCTTTATCAACGGTTTTAAAATATGCCGTTTTTTTTCTTATGGCTTCTTTTAACTTTTCCGATTTATTTAATAACGTAAATTCTCTTAATCCGTTTGTTGTTTCAAAATTAGCTCCGAAAGCTTTTAGCTCTAATTCCGCAAGCGATAATTCATAAATAAATTGAACGTTATCCAATAGAGATAAATCTTTACTTATATTTTTATTTTCCGCTTCATAAGCCCAAAAGTTATTTTCGGCTCTTTCGAGCATAATATCCTCTTTGTTTTTAACTTGGTTTGTTGTTTCTATGTTCAAAATCATTATCCGTTTATATTATTATATCGAAGTTTATAAATTACATACAGAGCAGTACATAAGCCGAATTCTGTATTTGACGATCATTCATCTAGGACGGCTGTTGCCAGACGTCTCAAG
Source organism: Desulfobacterales bacterium (assembly GCA_029939135.1). GTDB lineage: Bacteria > Desulfobacterota > Desulfobacteria > Desulfobacterales > JAFDMD01 > JAFDMD01. Next base: position 2,241 of record JAOZTP010000087.1, on the reverse strand, counting down.
CAACCTACCCGGAAGCTAAGCGAGCAGCCTTAAAACGCTTCCCTATTTGGTCTTGCACCGGACGGGGTTTACCAAGCTTTTCCGGTCGCCCGGAAAACGGCGCGCTCTTACCGCGCCATTTCACCCTTACCCAAAACACGTTGCCGAGTTTTGGGCGGTATATTTTCTGTTGCACTTTCCTTCGCGTCGCCGCGACTCTACGTTATAGAGCGTCCCGCTCTTTGGTGTTCGGACTTTCCTCCCGGCATATTATGCCCGGCGATCATCTGTACTACTCTGTATTTTCCGAAGCCTCATAATAGATTATTCTCTGGCAGTTAGGGCAAAATCCTATTAATTCGGATTTTTGAATTTTTATATATTCTTGTATCGGAAGGTTAAGATTGCATCCATTACATACCCCGTCTACTGCCGAGGTTATAACTTTATTTCCTTTTATTTTTTTTATGTTATTATAGATTGCAAGTATGCTATGCGATAGCGCGTTAGTTTTCATCTCTTTTTTTTCAACGGTTTTATGAAGCTTTTCTTTTTTTTGCTTCAGATCTTTTTCAAGAATCGTTTTTTTACTTTCGACTTTTTTAATCGCTTCCGCAAGTTTTTCTTTGCTTGCTTTCAGTTTTTTATTTTCGGCTTCCATTTCATCAAGATAAGCGATCATTTTATCTTCCATATCCGAATTTGCAAGTTTAAGATTTTCTATTGCCTTTAAGATTGCATTATATTCTTTGTTGGTTTTTACGGACATAAGATCGTTATCATTTTTTTTGACGCGCTCCGTATTATCTTTTATTTTGGCGTCAAATTCATTATATGCTTTTGTTGTTTGCGCTATGCCGTTTTTTATATTCTCGACCTCTTTTTTATTTTCGGATAATTCCTCTTCAAGCTTTTTGATTTGAAGTGGTATTTTTTCTAATGAATCGGTTAAATTAGATATTATGTCTTCAAAAGATTGAAGATCTATTAACATTTTTATTTCTTTTTTCATTTTATTTATTATATCCGATTGTTTTAAAAGGTTCTTTTTCCGAATTGCATGCCGCAACGATTGTATCGAATTTCGCTTGTACAAGCAGTTTGGAAAGTCTTTGGGTTAATTCTTTTGTTATAATTATTTCCGAGCCGAAATGCCCTATATCTATTATTCCCCGTCCGTTATTTTCAGCGTCTTTTGCGTCATGGTATCGAACGTCTCCGGTAATATATATGTCTGCGTCCGATTTTAAAAAATATTTCATTAAACTTGAGCCGCTTCCCGCGCATATAGCCGCTTTATTTACCTTTATATTTGCTTTTCCGCAATATTTTAAATGAGAAAGTTTAAGTTTTTCTTTTATTTTGCAGGCAAGGTTATAAAGAGTTTCAGGTTTGTTGAATTCTCCTTGTCTTGCCAAGCCGTTTTCAAAAGAGGAAGCGTATAGCGGATATATATCATAAGCCATTGTTTCGTAAGGATGCGCGGACTTAAGGGAGGCAATGATTTCGGAGATTTTATCCTTTTCTATTATAGCCTCTATTTTAACCTCTTTTACATTAGATAGTTTATCCGCTTTTCCTATAAAAGGTTTGGCGTTTTTATGCGGCATAAATGTGCTTGCGCCATGGTTTCTAAAGGAGCAGCATGAATAATTGTCTATTTTAAAATCGGAAATTTCAAATAGGCGGTTTAAAAGTTTTTTTTCAAATTCTTCGGGAGCAAAGAATGCAAGTTTTACGTATTCGTTTTCCTGTTTGGGTCCGAATATTTTAATATTGTTTAAGCCGAGTTTTCTCGCAAGGAGATCGTTTAAGCCGTTTTTTGCTTTATCAAGATTTGTATGGGCGACAAATATCGCCAAATTGTTTTTTATAGCGTTATAGATCGATTTTCCCAAAGGAGTATCTTCGGTTATCTGTTTTAAAGGAGAAAATATAAACGGATGATGAACTATAAGCAGATCGATTTTATCTTTACAGGCTTTATCTATTACGGAAGAGGATGGGTCTAATGCTATTCTTATTTTTTTAACGGCATTTAAAGAGGAGCCGAGCTGCAAGCCTACGTTATCCCATTTTTCCGATAGACTTTGAGGCGCTATTTTTTCCATTAAAGATATTATGTCGGCGATTGTCGCTTTTTTCATAAGTTATTTTGAATTTCGGCGGATAACTTCGTAGTTTGCCCGTTTGCGGCGTTGAAATTTTTTTTTAATCCTCGAAATATTATATATATTCCTGCGGTTAAAAAATCTTTTCGCC
>JAOZTP010000197.1 GCA_029939135.1 Desulfobacterales bacterium | reverse complement strand
TTATAAAGCAAAACAGCTTTATGATTCCATACAGAAATTAAAAGAAGCAAAAGAGTATTATGACGATTATAAAAAGTCCTTAAAAAAGGCGAAAGCCGATTATAAAAACGGCATAATAGATAAAGAAGATTATGACGATATGAAGGAGGATGAAAAATATTATGCGGCAAACTTAGCCGTATTAACTGCAGACGTTGCTATGAAAACAAAAAATATGGCTCAAACTGCGGTAGCTACGGCAAGTTCTTCTTCTACTTATGGATTTAATGTTGACGCTCAAATGAATATAGACGCTTTGGAAGAAAAAAGCCTTGCCGTTATGACCAAGGCAAAGAGTTCTAATATTAATACAAATTCCAATCTTATAATAAAGGCAGGAAATAATGCTTTAGTTGAAGGAAGCAATTTAAATTCCGCCCAAAGCATTGATATTGCAGCAACAGACGTAAATATAATGGCAAGCCGTGATACTTACGAAAATTCTTTTGATTCAAAACATGCGCATACAACCGTAACCGTTGCGGCGCATGGCGGGGTAAGCGGCAGCGCGTCTGCCGATACAACAACAAGCACGGATAAATCGGCAACCTATAATAATTCCAACTTAAACGCTTCTAATATTAAAATATCCAGTATCAACGACACGCGTATAGAAGGCGGGGTTGTTAAGGCGGAAGATAGCTTAAATCTGGATACTGGCGGCGATCTAATATTAACCTCTCTTCAAGATTCAAAAAAAGGCAAGTCTTATACTATAGGGGTTAGCGCCGGTTATGCGGGAGGTAAAGGTAAAGGGGGAGCAAATTTTTCTTCCACTAAAAACAACCGTAAAGCCGTAAACGAACAAACGGGATTATATGCAGGAAACAATGTAAACGTAAATGTATCGGGGCATACATCCTTGAAAGGTTCCGTAATACATAGCGACACGGAAGACGGAGTAACGCTAAAAACCAAAACATTAAGTTATGAAGATATAAAAAACAAAGGTTCTTATAGCTCGTTAAGCGCGGGAATAAAAATAAACGATAAAGGCATATCTCCCAATCTCGGAATGCCCGGCGAAGCAAGCGTTAGTAAAGTTACAAAATCCGCAATATCATCCGGTAAAATAATAACAGATAGCGATATTACAGGATTAAACAGAGATACCAAAAACGCTCATTATAAAATGAGAGAAATAGACACTACGTTAGTAAAGATAAAACAGGATCTTTCGGGTAAATTCGGAAAAGCGGCTTTTAAAGCGGTGGGCGACTATTCAATGAAAAAAGAGCTTGAAGGCGATGAAGGTTGGAAAGACGGAGGAATAAAAAAGACTCTGGCGCATGCATTAGTCGGAGCTACTCAAACGGCAATAGGCGGCGGAGATGCGTTAAGCGGCGCTTTGGGAGCAGGATCAAGAGAAGCGGTATCAGGATTAACAGAAGGTAAAAGCGACGGACTTCAAAGACTTGTATCAATAGGCGTTGGCGCCGCGGCAGCGGGAGCTGCCGGAGGCAACTCGTTAAGCGGCGCATCTTCGGCTTTTTACGGAGAAGCTTATAATAGACAGCTTCATCAAAAAGAGATAGACATAGTTAAAAATAAGGAAAACATCAAAAAATTTGCAGAGCAAGCAGGAATTACCGAAGCAGAAGCGGAAGAGACGTTAAAGCGGGTATCTCTTGGTATGGTAGATAATTATTATAAAAATAATATTGGAAAAGCACAGGCTGGAGATGAGGGAGCAAGAGATTTTTTATTATCTCTTGACGATAAGGCTTTTAGAGCTACGGAAGAAGAAAAAAAGACTCGAATTCTTTCGCCCGTATCTGATCCTCAGTTACGCGGTTATTATGATAATGTATGGAATCCTGATAAAAGTAAATTTGGACCTGTTCGTAAAAAATATAATGAGAAAGGAGAATTAGTTCCAAAAAATCATCAAGGAATCGATCTCTATGCTCCAATAGGCGACCCAATTACCCCATCCGTAGAGGGTAAGGTAGGTATATTCGGGTAATATGGGAGATAATGGGTATGGTAATACCATAGTGGTTGAAACATTAATTGATTGGGAGAGACAGTATATTAGTTATAGCCACCTTGACAGTATAAATGTCAAAAAAGGGGATAAAGTTGCAACGGGTCAAATAATAGGAAAAACCGGCAATACAGGTAATGCCAAGGAGCTAACATCGCAAGAAAATCATTTGCATTTTGAAATAAGAGATAAGATTTACCCCGTAAAAGGGCTTACAGGTAGAGAAAACCCTAAAGACTATTTAAAACCCAATGCTGCACAAAAAAATGATCAAACAGGCAAATAAAATCTATTAAAGGAAAGCAAGATGTATAAAAAAATATCTTTATTTTTTTTCACTATAATAGGGTTACAATTAATATTATATCAATTTCAAATGGCGTATGCTATTGAAGTTTTAAAAACGCCAAAATTGATCTATTCGGCATTAACTAATTCCGATAATAGAAGCTTGTTATGCAAAATTAAAAAGATAATAAGCGGAGAAATACTATATATAGAAAAAATAGATTTTAACG
>JAOZTP010000196.1 GCA_029939135.1 Desulfobacterales bacterium | reverse complement strand
ATGTAGATTTTTTAGAAATGAAAGGGGAGATATGAAAAAAGTAATTATATTAATAATGATAGGATTTATTTTTGCCGGTAATGCGTTTGCGGAGCCTGCCGAAAAACATTTTGACTTAACCTTTGACGAATTTATTAGCCGTTACAATGAAGCAATGAGAACAATTTCGCAACCATTACGCATGACAAAAGAAACAGAAGAGAGCGCCGAAGATATAATAACGATGACGGGGATGATAAATAAAAATTTAGGACTTGTTGGAATCGCAAATAAAAAAAATAAAAAAATGACCGGCTTTATTTTTATAGGAAGCGGAGATGGAACAGAGCTATCAGGATTAAATATTCTTTTAGGGATGGTCGCCGCCGTAATGGCTATAGAGGATCCGTTTTTACCAAGAAGTGAAAGAGGCAAACTTATAATCATGATAGGAAAAGTTATAAAAAAAGGAACAATAGAATTTATTCGTAAAAATACAAAATATAATTATGCTTACTCTAAAGTTACCGGAGCAATGTTTAGCGCAGAACCAAATTAACCCAAAAAACCTAAAAAAGCCATGTCCACTCGCAAAATAACATTTTAAAACCGCAAGCAAAAAAAACCTTTATAAACAAAGCGTTTGCGGAGAAAAAGCCATGTCCACTTGCCATGTCCACTCGCAAAAAAAAACCTCTTTACACACCAAAAACAATAAAACCAAATAAAAACAAAGTAATAAGCGCAGAAAACAATAAAAAGTTTCTTATTTTATTTGCAAATAGCAACGTAATAAGCGCAAAAAAGCGCAAAAAACACCTAAAAATAGAGAAAGTTTCTTATTTTAAGAATTTGAAATGAATCGGTTTGAAATGACTTGATAACCTTGTGAGATGTTTACCATTATATCCCACTATATCCCACTATATCCCGTATAAAAGTTACTCATTTCACTTGATAGATAATAGGGATTATAAGCCGTTTGATAGTTCGGTTAAACGAATATATAGAGGATCAGCAGCTTGTTTGGAAAAAGAGGGTTGTTTTAACTTATAAAAACGCAAGGGCTTATATTTGCGAAAATATTTATAGAGGAAGTAAATTTATTGATATTAGAATTAACGGATACGAGCCTATTAAAAGAGAATGCCTTTATATAATACGAACGGAACTTGAGAAGATTTATAAAAAATCTTTTACGGGCATTACCTGCTTTGAAAAGATTGCCTGCAACTGCTCCGACTGTAAAGAGGCGGAGCAGCCTCGTTTTTTTGAATTAAAAGATTTGGAAAAGTGTATTCTAAAATGTACAAAAGGCAAAAGAAAAAATGATATGGTTTCATGTATAGAATCTGGCGAATCTATGAGCGCAAGAGATTTGCTTGACGGAATAGAATATAAAAAAAAGGTGAAAGAGACGGGCGGCAATATTGCTATTAGTGGCGATGTTCATGGCAATGTTATAATCGGAGAGCATAACGCCATAAATAAGAATAATCCGAGCATAGAAGATGTTTTAAAAATTCTGCCTGCTTTTATCAAAGAGCTTAAAAAGAATGCGCAACCGGAAGATTTACGAAATATAAAAATAATCGAAGAGGCGCAAGAGGCGTCAAAAAAAGGAGATAAGCAAAAAGCCCGCAAGCTTTTATCTCAAGCCGGCGGTTGGATTTTAAATACGGGAAGCAAAATAGCCTCGGAGTTTGGCGTAGCTGTAATTACGAATTATTTTAAATCAAATTAATAAAAAAAAGATACGACGGAAAACTTAAATCAATTTTCCGCCGTATCTTTTTTAACGTTTCGGTCTATTTTTAATGTAAAAGCATTCTTAATTCTTCTTTTCCGGTTTTAACTTTTAAAGATTAAGTTTGCTATTAAGGGTTTTTCTGGTGATTTTTAGCTTTTTTGCAGCTTTGGTTTTATTGCCGCCGCATTCTTTAAGGGTTTTTAAAATTATGCCTTTTTCCGCCTCTTTAAGAGACATATCCTTATTATTGTTGTTTTCGGGTTCCGATATGTTTTGCGTATCGCCGATTTTGGGGCTAATCCAAGAAAAAGAGGATTTATCAAGATATTTGCCGCGAGAAAGAACCACGCCTCTTTCGATTGCGTTCATAAGCTCTCTTATATTTCCGGGCCATTGGTATTTGATTAACGTATCCATTGCTTCAGGAGTAACTCCTTGAATATTTTTTTTATTTTTTTTATTAAAGGTTTCTACAAAATGTCGAACAAGCAGCGGAATATCCCCTTCTCTTTCTTTTAAAGAGGGGATTGTAATTTCCACTACATTAAGCCTGTAATAAAGGTCTTCTCTAAATTTCCCTTTTTCAATCAAAGATAAAAGGTTTTTGTTTGTGGCGGATATAATTCTAACGTCAACCGGATAGCTTTTTTCCCCTCCTATCGGAGTCGCCTCTCTTTCCTGTATTACTCTTAAAAGCTTTGCCTGCATGCTAAGCGGCATTTCGCCTAATTCGTCTAAAAAAACAGAGCCGCTGTTTGCAAGAAGAAAAACCCCTTTTTTATCTTTGACCGCTCCGGTAAAGGAGCCTTTAACATA
>JAOZTP010000086.1:7440-9122 GCA_029939135.1 Desulfobacterales bacterium | reverse complement strand
ATATTCCTATGGTTTTTCTGCCTATATAGCCGGTTAAATTCATATTCCCTTTAAATTTGAGCGGATAACTTCCTATTTTGACCGCTTGCGGCGTTGAAAACAATTTTTAATCCTCGAAATATTACATATATTCCTGCGGTTAAAAATTTTTTTCGCCTTGCAAACGAACAAACCACTTTGTTATCCGCCAAAATTTTATCATTATTTTTTGCATTTAATTATTTGCGTTAGGGTTCCGTATAAAAATAATAACGGTTTGCGTCTGCAAATTGCTTAAGTTTTTACAATATATGTTTTTAAAAAACAATTATAAAAAAGGCGGACGTTTTTTATAGTCCGTTTAATAAGAGGTTTTACGATTTTTTAATTTTTCTATTTTCCGAATTTTGCGCCAGATTTGTTTTATCGCTTGGCGCGGGTTCCGAGCATTTTGCAATTATTATTTCAGGGTCTATGTATTCTACTTTATTGTTTTGCCATATAGGCACTTTATGATTATGAAATTTCGCAAGTCTTGCCGCGTCAATAGCCGCCCTTTTTGCCGCTCTTAACGCTTTTTCTTTAAGCTCTTTATCCATTTGTAATGCCTCTTATAATCGGTATATTATTTGACGTATCAATTATTGTCCAAGAATCTGCTATTTGTTTGTAAAATTTATTAAAGTTTTCCCGACTTCTATTAAAACGTCTTTTTATAACATCTTCCGGGATATTATGCCCGCTTTTTGAATGTCTTGATTTAACGCGTTGTATGGCTATATTAACCGAAGTAAGTTTAAGATAAAAAATAATAATTTCATATCCTTGCTTTTTCCAATCCGCAATTTTATTAATATATTCCTTTACCGCTTATAAGTTCATTACACAACTTCTCCTTTTGCTCATTTTCTGTGTTATGCTCAAATTATAATACTCGAAATACTGTAAGTATTCCTGCGTTTAAAATTTTCGCATGCCTTGAAAATGAACAAAATGCTTTGTTGTGTGATGAACTTTTGATGTCGTTTCAAAAGCAAAAGATTCATTTTGTTTAACGCATTCGTTAACGCGTTTAAGCATTATTTTTCCCGCTTCAATCGCCGCGGTTTCCGGCTTAAAAGGAGCAAGTCCGTAAGCGATTAAATCCGCATTAATAAAATTAAGGCATTCGGTTTCAATAGGAAGAAACTGACGCGCAAAGGTTGTTTTGCCCGCTCCGTTTGGTCCGGCAAGTATGTAACATTTTTTTTGCATAACTTGAGAGTTGAGTCTTAATTTTTATTGGTAATTTTCAACTAAAGATTTAGTTTTTCCCTGCCATATTTAGCTTTTTTTGTCCATTTGCGATAATGAGAAACATAGAGCTTAAAATCCATAAAGAGGCTATAAATAATCAATATAAAGGAACCTATAATTAATGTTTTTGGAGAGCAGATATTACATATTCCAAAACTACTATTGCATACAACCGCTAAAATTAGCAGTATTTTAATAATGATTAAGGCTATAAAAAATATTTTATGAAAATCCGGCAGCCAATTTGAACAATCTTTTATGTTAACCGGATTAAAGCTTGACGGAAAAAAATTTTCTATAGATTCACATTTGTTTTTCATAGCTCCGGCTTTTAATCTAATATTTGCCACTACTATCTGGTCTCTTCTAAATGCTAATCCCATACTTAAAGTTAATGCTATTGCCAA
>JAOZTP010000086.1:0-7340 GCA_029939135.1 Desulfobacterales bacterium | reverse complement strand
ACAAAATCATTATAGATTTAAACAAAGACTTTATGGCGGATTTTAAAAAGTGGATATTTAAAAAAGGCATGCTTTTTAATTCTTATGAAAAATGGTGGGGTAAAGGCAAAAGAAATTTCGCGCATGAAGGAATCGATCTATCCGCTTTTGAAACGCTAACCGGCAAAGTTAAAAAATTAAACGGCAAAATCAAAGTCCCGGCTCTCTTTAACGGGGAAATTGTAAAGGTTGAAAAAGATTTTTTGGGCAAATCGGTTTTTATAAAGCATTCGGATATAACATCCGAAACCGGAGAATACCTTTATACTCTTTACGGGCATTTAAAGCCCTTATATTCGGTTGAAAAAAAGATTGAAAAAGGGAAGGCAATAGGCTTTGTATCGGACAAAAGTTTAAAAATTGATCCGCATATACATATAAGCTTTGCTTGGATTGCAAAAGATTTTAACGCTAAAAATATTACTTGGAATAATTTAAGAGATAACAAATCCATACGGCTTATTGATCCTGCAAGCCTCCTTAATTAAAATATAATCGAAAAAAATAATAAAGAAATTTCTCGCTTTCCTCGACAGGACAGGAAGGAAGTTTTTTTGCCTTGTAATATCAACGAGCCGTTATTTTTACTTGTCATTTCAACGAACAACGCAATGAGAAATCCCTTAATTAAAAAAACAAAAAAAAATAACCGCAAAAGGATATGTTCAAAGTTTATTTGCGTAGCGGCTCTTGCAGTCGAGGAAAATCCGAGACGACAAGCAAAAAGCGAAGCAAACAAACCTGAACGTAGCCGAACTAAATTAAAAGCCGAATAACAAAATAGAAAGTTAGACGGTAAAATTCAAAATGCTTGCTAATGTGATAACGGTTAAGTATAAAAAAACAAAAAAATATTAACTCAGTCAAAAACGCAATTATGATAAAAGAAAAAATATTAACTTACGCTAAAATGATAAAATTCTCTCATACCCTGTTTGCGCTTCCTTTTGCATTATCCGCAATAGTTTTGGCTTCCAAAAGCGCGCCCATAAACATAGCCGATATTTTATGGGTTATTGTAGCTATGGCAGGGGCAAGGTCTGCGGCTATGGGATTCAACCGAATTGCAGACGCAAAAATCGATAAAGATAATCCGCGAACACAACAACGGGAAATTCCATCCGGCAAACTAAAACCGTTATCCGCAATAACATTTGTATTAATATCTTCGGCAATATTTATTTTTGCCTCCTTTATGCTTTCCAAAGCCTGTTTTTACCTATCCTTTCCGCTTCTTGCCTTTCTTTTTTCATATTCTTATACAAAACGTTTTACATGGCTTTGTCATATCTATTTGGGAGCCGCAATATCCTTTGCGCCTATAGGCGCATGGATCGGTTTTATGGAAAACTTCTCTATTAAAATTCTGTTTTTATCCGCCGCTCTTTTAACCTACATAGCCGGTTTTGATATTCTTTATTCCTTGCAAGACATATCTTTTGATAAAGAGAAAAAACTTTTTTCAATACCGGTAAAATTCGGGGTAAAAAAATCTCTTTTTATAGCAAAGATTCTACACGGATTATCTTTAATATTTTTTCTGCTGATTTTCCCGGCGTTTGACATGGGAAACATTTATCTTTGTTTTGTAGGAATTATAGCGGCTCTGTTTATTGCCGAGCATTTTATTGTAAGAGGCGGAAAGCTTACGCATATTAATGTGGCTTTTTTTCATATAAACAGTATTATTTCCATTACGGCTTTTGTAGGAATATTATCGGACGTTATTTTCTAATTTCCGCATAAGCCAATTCTCTTTTGCTTGATTTCGGAGTCGGATAAAACCTGCTTCTACGGAAATATTTAAGCTTTAGAACTTAAATAAATAAAATAACTTTCCGCCGCTATAAAACGGAAAAGTAAAACCGTCTTATTTTAAAAAATAAACAACGGGCGGCAACCTTATATCTTTGTATAAAAAGGAGCAAATTATGTATAAAAACCTTTTGGAGTTTATAGAACAATTAAAAGAGGAAGACGAGATAAAATTTATAAAAAAAGAGGTTTCTCCGCATCTTGATATAAGCAAAATAACGGATGAAGAATCGAAATTCGCCAAAGGAGGTAAGGCGCTCTGTTTTACAAATGTTAAGGGCAGCCGGTTTCCGGTTGCGACTAATATATTCGGAAGCGATAAAAGAATATGTTTGGCGCTTGGAGTAGATAAACTTGACGATTTGGGCGAAAGAGTAAAAGAGTATATTAAGGCAAATCCTGCCAAAAATATTAAGAGTATTTTAAATATATTGAAGCTTGTCGGAAGCGCTGTAAATTTTTTTCCGCGCAAATACAAAGGCAAAACTCCTCCTTGCAGGCAGGTTGTTTATAAAGGAGACGAGGTTGATCTATCGATCATTCCTGTTTTAACCTGTTGGCCCAAAGATGCGGGACCTTTTATAACGCTTCCTATGGTAATAACAAAAAGCCTTTCTACAGGCAAAAGAAACGTAGGAATGTATAGACTTCAGGTTTTTGATAAAAATACTACCGGAATGCACTGGCATATTCATAAAGACGGTTCCCACTATTATAACGAGTATAAAAAAGCAAAAAAAAGAATGCCTGTAGCGGTTGCCATAGGCGCCGCTCCAAGCCTTATATATTCCGCAACCGCTCCTATGCCTACAGGCATGGACGAAATGATTCTGGCGGGTTTTATTAATAAAAAACCTGTTTATATGACAAAATGTCTTACCGTAGATTTGGAAGTTCCGGCGGACGCTGAGTTTATATTGGAAGGTTACATTGATCCTGAAGAAAAAAGATTGGAAGGACCTTTCGGGGATCATACCGGCTATTATTCGCTTGCGGATTATTATCCGGTTTTTCATGTAACCGCTATTACTCATAAAGAAAATCCGATTTATAACGCCACTCTTGTAGGCAGGCCTCCTATGGAAGATTGTTATATGGCAAGAGCTACGGAAAGGCTTTTTCTCCCTTTGATACAATCGGTTATACCGGAGATAACAGACTATTTTTTCCCTATGGAAGGGGTGTTTCATAATATTGTTATAGTTTCGATTAATAAAGAGTATCCGGGACATGCCCATAAGGTTATAAACGGTTTGTGGGGGCAGGGGCAGATGAGTTTTTGCAAGGCTATTATTATTATAGAGGATAATATCAAACCGTCCGATCTTAAAAAGGTTGCCATGCTGTTTTTAACAAGATTTGATCCCTTGTCCGATATTATAGAAGGAAAAGGAGTATTGGACGTTTTAGACCATTCCTCTCCTTATCCCAATTTTGGAGCAAAAGTAGGGTTTGATCTTACAAAAAGATTTGAAGGCGAACCGCCGAGAAAAGAAAAAACTTCAAAAAAAGCGAGCATAAAAGATAATATAAAGGAGGTTTTATTTGAGGAAGCCGATTTTATAAAGAATATAAGAATTCTTTTTTCGGAAATGTCTGAAGATTATAACGGAAAAAAAGCGGCGGCGTTTGCTATTGATAAGCCGAAAGATACGCCGGGCGCGGACAGCGCCCTTAAAATTTTAAAAGCAAAAGCGGCGAAAGTTTTCGATATAATAATATTGTTTGATAAAGATATAAATCTTGAAGATGATTCTTTGCTATTGTGGAAAGTCTTTAATAATGTCGATCCTCAAAGAGATATTATTATAAAAAATGGACGTACTCTTATTAATGCCTGCAAAAAGGGGATTGCGGACGGTCATTTAAGAGAGTGGCCCGAAGATCTTAGCTTTGATATTTAACGACATATTTGGCAACCTTTTTTAAGGAGGCGTTTCTGTTTATGCCCGGGCAGGTTTCTGCCATAACAAGCCATTTTTCCGGTCTTTCAACTACGTTTTGAATAAATGGCCAATCCTTACACATTTTTGGCTTTACCGGATGTATCAGGCAAAGTTTATCTTTCCAGAATACGCAAAAACCATCTTTTTTTTGCGATAGAATATATCTGGTTCCGATATTAATGCAGTATTTATCAATAACCTCTTGGATATCGGCATTAATAAATGCCGATATCTCTTTTATATTTTTTTCGGATACGGTTATTCCGCCGTATCCCTTACAGCATTCGCCGCATTCCTTACAATCAAAAAAATCTTTATTCGATAGCATATCTGGCATCCATAGCTTTTTTTAGCGTTATTTGGTCAATATATTTTAATTCTCCGCCAACCGGTATGCCAGACGCTATTCTGGATAGTTTTACATCTTTGCTTTTTAATATATTTGCAATGTAATCTGCGGTGGATTCCCCTTCCGCATTTGTATTGGTGGCTATTATAACCTCGGTTATTTTATTCTTATTTATTCTATCGACAAGCTCCTTTATTTTTATATCGCTCGGGGTTATTCCGTCTATCGGAGAAAGAGCCCCGCCCAAAATATGATACAATCCTTTAAAAGCTCCCGCTTTTTCTATTACTATCATATCTGCAGGCTGTTCCGTTATGCAAAGCGTGGAGTCATGTCGCAAAGGGTCCGCGCAGATCGAACAAATTTCATTATCGCTTAAAGAAAAGCATTCCGAGCAGAAGCCTACCTTTTTTTTAACCTCCATTATACTGTCGGAAAAGTAGGAAGCCTCGTTATAAGGCATTTTTAATATGTGCATAGCAAGGCGTTCTGCGGTTTTAAAACCTATTCCCGGAAGCTTTGAAAGATTTTCGATCAGTCCCGTTAAAGAAGCCGGATAATATCCCATAATTTTAAACCTTATATAAGTCCGGGCATATTCAAACCGCCGGTTAAGCCTTTCATCTGTTCGGACGCCAAATCATTTGATTTTGTTAATGCGTCATTTACCGCGGCGGTAATAAGATCTTGCAGCATTTCTACGTCTTCCGGATCTACAACCTCTTTTTCTATCGAAATATTCATAACCTGTTGTTTTCCGTTTACCTTAACTTTTACCATTCCGCCGCCTGCGCTTGCCTCTACGATTTCATCCGCAAGTTCCTCTTGTAGTTTAAGCATTTTGTTTTGAAGCTTTTGAGCCTCTTTAAGCATGTTTCCCATACCTTTCATTATTCTATTCCTCCTATTTTTTTTATAAAACTTTTAAGCCTTTAATTCTGCCGTCAAAAATTTCCATTGCCTCTTGAACAAGCGGGTGATTTAAAGCTTTATTTTCCAATTCTTTTTTATTCGATTTTTTTGCCCCGTTTTTTTTACTATTTACTATTTTTCCGTCAATAAGCGCCTTTAATTTTTTTCCGGCAATTTCCGAAACCGCTTTTGAAATTATATCCAAACTTTTTTTTAAATTAAGCCTGTCTATTACGACCTTATTTCCTGTCGCCTCTATTTTTATTCTATTTTCGGATAATTGCGATGGAAAGCTTCCTTCAAGGTGAGATGCCATAGCCGGAGATTTTTCTTCGATTAATTTTAACGCTGCATTCCATAACGCTTCTTTGCTACTTATATCTATTGCGCTACGGCTTTCGACTTGCGGCTTTGGAGCTTCAATTTCCGGCTTGTCTTCCTTCTTATTTTCATAATTCGGTTTTTTATTATATTCCGCAGGCGTCTCTTTTAACAGGTTATCTTCCGATTTCGCCGATTTTTCCTTTTTATATTCAAAAGCCTCCTGTTTTAAAACTTGAGTTTTATCATAAATCAGATCAAGTTTTTGGATAAGCTTATCTATGGACATAACAGGCTTTACATAAGCAAGCCTTATTAAAATCGTTTCAATAAGAAGCTTTGGATTGTTAGAAAAATTTATTACCGCTGCCTCTTTTAATAAAAATTCAAATATTCGGTTTAACATTCCAAAAGGTTTTTTTTCAACGATTTTTGTCATTATCTCTATTTCGGAAGCTGGAGCGTCAACAATATCCGGTTTTTCCATGCTTATTAAAATAAGGTCTCTAAAATGGCTTAATATCTCCTTATAAAATATTTTTATATCGGATCCTCTTAAATAAACCTCATTTAAAATTGATAAAGCCTTTTTTATATCCGAATCTATTAAAGCCTGCGAAAGAGAAAATACTATTTTACGATCAACGGCTACAAGTAGATCTAAAGCTGTTTTGTGCAAAACCTTGCCGGAAGAACCGCTTATTACATGATCTAAAAGACTTAAAGAATCTCGTATGCTTCCTGCTCCTTCGCGGGCTATCATGTTAAGCGTCTCTTCGCTTATCTCAACCCCTTCTTTTTCCGATATAAAAGCAAGATGTTTTACTATTGCAGGAGTATCGATTCTTCTTAAATCATGCCTTTGACAGCGCGAAAGTATTGTTATTGGAATTTTGCGAGGCTCTGTTGTGGCAAAAAAGAATAAAATATGAGCGGGAGGCTCTTCCAAAGTCTTTAATAAAGCGTTAAAAGCAGATTGCGATAACATATGGACTTCGTCTATAATGTATATCTTAAACTTGCTGTGAGAGGGCATATACTTTGCGTTATCTATAAGCTCCCTTACATGATCCACCTTATTATTCGAAGCCCCGTCTATTTCTATAACGTCTGGGGAGTATCCTTTGACAATCTCTTTGCAGGAGCTGCAATTATTGCAAGGAATAGGAGCCGGACCTTGCCTGCAATTCATAGCCTTTGCAAGAATTCTCGCTATCGTGGTTTTTCCCGTGCCTCTTGTGCCTGTAAACAGTATTGCATGAGCTACTCTTTCCGCTTTAATCGAATTTATAAGAGTTTTTGTAACATGCTCTTGCTTAACAAGCTCTTCAAAGGTTTGGGGTCTATATTTTCGCGCTAAAACAAGATAAGACATATATTTTTTTACACCTCAAAAAAAAGGGTATATAAAAGCATCCGATTAAAAGCGTAAGGAAAAATTAATTTCATATCTTTAAACCGGAATAAAACAAAACCGCAAAATAATGGCTTATACTGCCCCCTATCACAAACAGATGCCAAACTCCGTGAAAATAGCGAACCTTTTTATCCAAAGCATAAAAAATTACGCCGATAGTATAAAATAAGCCTCCAAGTAAAACCCAAAAAAAACCGATAAAAGACAAATTGGTAAGCAGCGGTTTAATTGCCGCCAACAGCGCCCAGCTCATCAAGAGATAAATTGTTACTGGCAAAACCCTACCCTGTTTTTTATAAAATAACTCTAACAAAATTCCTATAGCCGCAAGAATCCAAACCGTCGCAAACATTGTCCATCCCATTTTGCCTTTAAGAGTTATAATGGTAAAAGGGGTATATGTTCCTGCAATTAAAAGATATATTGAAATATGATCCAATTTGCGGAAAAGTTTTTTTAAATTTCCTATAGAGCCGTGATAAAGGGTCGAAAAGGTATAAAGCAGCAAAAGAGACGTTCCGTATATAATGGAACTTGCTAT
>JAOZTP010000195.1 GCA_029939135.1 Desulfobacterales bacterium | reverse complement strand
AAATATTCCTCTTTTTTTATTTTTATGCTTTTTTCAAGTTTCTCTTTTTTAATAATATCGCCTGATAGTTCGATATTTCCTACTTTAAAGCGATCTCCTTCGAGTACATTTATCTCTATGTATATGCCGTCTTCTTTGTAATTCACTATAGGCTCGCCTACTTTGGCGAATACATATCCGTTGTTTTGATAAAAAGCTTCTATTATTGCGGCGTCCTGATCTAGA
This sequence comes from Desulfobacterales bacterium, assembly GCA_029939135.1. Classification (GTDB taxonomy): domain Bacteria; phylum Desulfobacterota; class Desulfobacteria; order Desulfobacterales; family JAFDMD01; genus JAFDMD01. Next base: position 2,324 of record JAOZTP010000195.1, on the reverse strand, counting down.
TCTTGCACTTTAAGATCGCCGGCAGATGTAAGCCATGATAGGAAGCCTGCTTCGTCCGTTTTCATAAGTTTTTTCAATTTTTTTTCGGAATAAACTGTATTGCCTGTAATTTTTATGCCTTTTATGCGTATTTTATTGCCTTCGTTTATTATAAATTCAACGTTGGTTTTGTCGTTTTGGGTTTCTCCGATTTTATAATTTGCTTTTACATTATGATAGTTTTTACTTTTGTAAAAATCTTCTATTCTTCCCGCGCTTGTTTGCAAATCTAAAACATTAAGAATCGAACCTGTTTTTACGCTTAAATTTTCGTTTATCTCGTCGTCGTCATATTCTTCGTTGCCGGATATTTTAATAGCGGCGATAACCGGTTTTTCCACTATGTTGAAGATAACTTTTTTACCTTTATCGCTTTCCTCCAATTTAACGGTTACGTCTTCGAAATAACCCATTTTATATATGGATTGTATGTCCGAAGATATTCTTTTTTCGGAAAAAGCGTCTCCTTTTTTACTGGAAATCTTATTTAAAATAGCCGCCGCTTCTATTCGTTTATTGCCTAATACCGATATTTCGGCGACTTTTTCTCGTTTGAATAGTTTTATTGTTATTTTTTCCCCTATGTCTTCTATTGCTCCGAAAAAATTGCCCGCATTCTGTCCGTCCGCAAAAAATACTTGGGGTGCATTGTTTGAAAAGGTTTCGATTAATTTTACGTCTATGCTAAATCTATCGCCAAGCCATATAACGCCGCCCGATACTATATAATCAGCTTTTGCCTTCAGTCCGATCGCTCTTGCTTCCGCCGGTTCTACGGCGTCGAGCGTTATATCTTGACCGCTTACAATAAGCGCCCCCGCCTGCTCAAAATGTTTTTCCAACGTCTCTTTTATTTTGGATTGTAGTTCCGAAATATCCCTATCCGAATTTAAACTAAAGGGGATAACCAAAATTTTGGCAGATTCCGCAAAAAGAACGCTCGGAATAAAAAAAATAATTAATAAAAATATTATCGTCCAGTTTAATCTTTGTTTCATTATAACCACCTCAATTGATTTCAACGAGTTTGCCGTCAATAATGGTAACTCTTTTTTGCATATATCCGGCAAGCTCCAAATTATGAGTAACTATCGCCATAGTCATATTTAATTCTTTATTTAATTGAAAGAGTAAATCATGTATTTTTGCGCTGTTTTTTTCATCAAGATTGCCCGTAGGCTCGTCCGCCAAAAGTATTTTAGGCTCCATTATTATAGCTCGAGCCAAAGCTACTCTTTGCTGTTCGCCTCCGGAAAGCTCCGCTGCTATGTGGTTGCGCCTGTCTTGCAATCCTACTTTTACAAGAAGCGCTTCGGCTTTTTGCTTTGCTTCTTCCTTTTTCATTCCATACATAAGGCATGGCATCATTATATTTTCCGCCGCCGTAAATTCGGCGAGAAGATGATGAAACTGAAAAACAAATCCTATATATTTATTTCTAAATTCCGCAAGCTTTACTTTATCGAATAGAAAAACATTTTCATTTTCAAAAAATATGGCGCCGGAATCCGGAATATCAAGCGTTCCTAATATATGTAAAAGGGTTGATTTGCCTATGCCGGATTCGCCCACAATAGCAAGGCTTTCCGCTTTGTTGATATTAAAATTAACATTTTTTAATATATCAAAGGCAAAATCTTTTCCTTTAAACGTTTTGCTTAAATTTTTTATGGTTATAAAATTTTGTTTCAAAAATTATCCTCTTTGTTACCCGTATCTTATGGCGTCAACCGGATTAAGTCTCGCAGCCTGACGCGCGGGATAAATGGTGGCGAGAAAGCATATAAATAAAGAAGAAGAAGTTATTACTATGATGTCCGTAAGTTTTAATTCAACCGGAAGCGTGGCAAAAAAATATATATCTTCAGGCAGACTGATAAATTTATATTTGCTAAGCGCAAAAGTAAGGCAGACTCCAAAAACTACTCCTATAAGGGTTCCGATGCCTCCTATTGTCAAACCTTTTAATATGAAGATTTTTTTTATTATTTTATCGGAAGCGCCCATTGCTTTTAATATTGCAATATCTTTTCTTTTTTCCATAACCATCATTATAAGCATGCTCGCTATATTAAAAGCCGCCACCAAAACTATTAAGATTAAGATGATAAACATTGCGGTTTTTTCCATTTTTAATGCGGAAAACAGATTTTTATTCATGCTCATCCAATCTTTTCCCCAGTATGATGGTCCGGCTTCCGTCAAAATCTCTTGTAAAACTTCGCCCGCTTTATATATGTCTTTTACGTTTATGGCAATCCCGTTTACAACTTTTTCCATATTAA
>JAOZTP010000085.1:7487-9183 GCA_029939135.1 Desulfobacterales bacterium | reverse complement strand
AGGTCTTAATATAAAAGAATTAGAAAGAAGGATATACGAATTTAAATCAAAGCTTTATGCTTTAAATAATAACTTATTGATAAATTTAAATATTGATTATAAAAAACAGAGGCTTGAAAAAGTCTTTTTACGAATAAAAGGTTTAAACCCAGAACATATATTAAAACTCGGATACGGTATAATAGAAAAATCGAAAGATAATAAGCTTATTAAAAGCGTAAAAGATATTGAAACAGGCGATAATCTTGAAATAAGAGTATCGGACGGCTTTATAGAATGCAAAGTAACAAGCTTGAAAAAAGAAAGATAAAGGTTAAAAGGAACTTAAAAAATGAGCGAAACAAAAACGAATTTTGAAACCGCTATACAAAAGCTTGAAGATATAGTTTCGGAAATGGAAACAGGCGAATTATCTTTGGATGAATCGGTAAAAAAATTTGAAGAAGGAATAAAATTATCAAAGGTTTGTTCCGATAAACTTAATAAAGCCGAAGAAAAAGTTAGCATGCTGGCAAAAAAGCATGAATTGAAATTAAAGGGATAAGATGGAATTTTTTCTTAAAGATTATCTGCATAAAAAAGAAAATATTATAAACGACAAACTTAATTCCATAATTACAAGGCTTATACAAAACAGTTTAATGCGCGAAGCTATGGCGTATTCTCTTATGGCGGGCGGAAAAAGACTTCGTCCCATTTTATGTTTGGCGGGCGCTGAAATAGTAAAATCGGATTATAAAAAAGCGATTACTACGGCATGCGCTATTGAAATGATCCATACATATTCTTTAATACATGACGATCTTCCGGCTATGGATAACGACGTAGTAAGGCGCGGCATGCCTACCTTGCATGTTAAATACAAAAAAAATAAAGGGGAAGCCGTAGCGATTCTTGCAGGAGACGGGCTTTTGACTTTGGCTTTTAATATAATGCTTAAAGAGGCTATAAAAGCCGAATATCCTCTGCCTTTAATAAAAGCCGCAAATATTATAGCGGACGCCGCAGGCTATAATAATATGATTGCAGGGCAAACCGAAGATATATTATCCGAAGGTAAAAAAGCGACGCTTAAAGAAATTGAAAAGATAGACTCTTTAAAAACAGGCGCATTAATTAAAGCCTCCTTATTATCTGGAGCGATTATAGGAGGCGCGGATTTAAAGCAGCGCCAAGCGCTTGAAATTTACGCAAAGAATATAGGATTTGCTTTTCAGATTACAGACGACATACTAAACGTAATCGGCGATCAAAAAACTATGGGAAAAGCCGTAGGAACAGATAAAAAGAGTTTTAAAAACACATTTCCGGCGCTTATCGGGCTTGATAAATCAAAAGAATATGCAAATAATCTAATAAAGGATGCGTTGGCGGTTCTTGATATATTTGAAACAAAGCGTTCAAAACCATTAAAAGAGTTGGCGCTGTATATTGTAGAACGCAACAAATGAAATAGCATTTTCTAATGGAGTATTTTGTCCGTTTTTTGCGTTAAAAGAAATTTGTAATCCTCGAAATAATACATATATTTCTGCGGTTAAAAATTTCTTTCGCCTTAAAAATAAATAAACTACTCTGTTAGAAAACGCTATTTATTGCTATATTAAGAATATTTAATCATAAAAAAAAATGATTACTATGATATTTTGCGCATAACGGCGTTAATAATTTTTCAAGTATCTTTTGTTATAGAGGA
>JAOZTP010000085.1:1612-7387 GCA_029939135.1 Desulfobacterales bacterium | reverse complement strand
ATATTTTGCGCATAACGGCGTTAATAATTTTTCAAGTATCTTTTGTTATAGAGAAGATTTAGACGCAAAAAAGAATGATTAATTTCGGCGTATAACAAAGTAATTTGTTTGTTTGCAAGGCGAAAAAATTTTTTAATCTGAGGAATACATATAGTATTTCGAGGATTAAAAAATTTTTTCAACGCCGCAAACAGACAAATTACGAAGTTATACGCCGAAATTTAATAAAGGAATAAAATATAAATATATGAACATATTAGACGAGATAACTTATCCTAATGATTTAAAGAAACTTACAATATCCGACCTTGAAACGCTCGCAAAAGAGATGCGGGAATATATAGTAAAAGTAATATCTAAAAACGGCGGGCATCTTGCTTCAAGTCTCGGAGTTGTAGAACTTTCTATAGCTCTTCATTATGTTTTTGACGCCCCTTCCGATAAAATCATATGGGACGTAGGACATCAATCTTATGCTCATAAAATTCTTACAGGCAGAAAAAAAGAATTTCAAAATATACGCAAACTCGGAGGGCTATCAGGTTTTACCCGCATTAGCGAAAGCGCTTACGATTCCTTTACTACGGGGCATAGCAGCACATCGATATCCGCGGGACTCGGAATTGTAGCCGCAAAACGTCTTAAACATGATAACTCCAAAGTTATATCGGTTATAGGAGACGGTTCTATGACCGCGGGAATAGCTTTTGAAGGAATGAATCAAGCCGGCGATCTGAATAAAGACCTTATAGTAATATTAAACGACAACGAAATGTCAATATCGCCTAATGTAGGCGCCCTATCCTCTTTGTTAAGCCGCACATTTTCCGCTAAATACATGCAAAATCTCAAAAGAAATTTCGGCGATTTTTTAAAGTCTCTCCCTAAAATAGGAGACAACGCATATCAGTTTGCTAAAAAAGTGGAAGACTCCTTTAAAACATTCGTAACTCCGGGAATGCTTTTCGAGGCTTTTAATTTCGATTATTTTGGACCTATAGACGGGCATAACCTTAACCGTCTTATAACAATTTTAAATAATATAAAAATAAATCGGGAGCCTATTCTTCTTCATGTAATAACAAAAAAAGGGAAAGGATATCCGCCCGCAGAAAACAATCCGGTATATTTTCATGGCGTAGGAAGCTTTGAACGCAAAACCGGAAAAGCTTTTAAAAAAGATAATGCGCCGCCCTCATATACTCAGGTTTTCGGCTCTACAATGATTAAGCTTGCGGAAAAAAATAATAAAATCGTAGCTATTACAGCGGCAATGCCGGAAGGAACAGGCTTAACCGAATTTGCAAAGCTTTTTCCCAAACGCTTCTTTGACGTAGGAATTGCGGAACAGCACGGCGTTCTTTTTGCGGCGGCAATGGCTTCCGAAGGATTTAAGCCCGTAGTGGCAATATATTCCACCTTTTTACAAAGGGCTTACGATCAAATACTACACGACGTATGTATAGAATCGCTTCCGGTAATATTTGCCATAGATAGAGGCGGAATAGTAGGAGAAGACGGACCTACCCATCACGGACTTTTTGATTTTTCATATTTAAGAAGCCTGCCCAACATAGTTCTTATGACTCCGAAAGATGAGAATGAACTTATAAACATGCTTGAAGCCGCAACCTTATATAAAGGTCCTATAGCCGTTCGGTATCCGAGAGGAGCAGGAACAGGAGCGCTCGTTAAAAAAGAGGATATACCTATAGGAAAAGCGGAGATATTATTATCCGGCAAAGATATAACTCTGTTGGCTGCAGGACAGCCGGTTTCGGAAGCGCTTATTGCCGCTGAAAAATTGAAAAAATTCAATATTTCGGCGTCCGTAATAAACGCCAGATTTATAAAACCTTTAGACTCCGAATTAATCGTATCCGCAGTTAAAAACAATCCGAATATAATAACTATAGAAGACAATATCCTTGCGGGAGGTTTCGGAAGCGCCGTAATAGAGACTCTTTCGGATCAAAACATTACTTTTAAAATTAAAAGATTAGGCGTAAAAGATCAATTTGTGGAACACGGCTCGCAAAAAGAATTAAGGGCAAAGCATAAAATAGATTCCGCCGCTATAATAAAAGCCGCTCAAGAATTATTAAAGCCTGTTGTATAACCTTTTATTTTATCATTTCGATAAATGAAGTCGTAGGTTGGATTAAGCTGCGCGCAACCCAACAAATCATTAATAGATAATTATCCGAAATAATTAAGAGATTTCTCGCTTTGTTAGACAAGACAGGAAGAAAGTTTTTTTACTCTGTAATGTCAACAAGCTGTTATCCCTGCTATGTCATTTGAACAAGCGTAGCGAGGAGAAATCCCTTAATTATTTAGCGTTGCCCTTATCCGGCGCTTCTTTGTTACTCCGAATAATAATGGAAGTTGCCCTTATTAAAACAAATCTGGGTTTAATTCCTTTGCTTTCTTCAAATCCGCATCTGATTTTTTATTATTTTTAAGTTTTTTATGACATACTCCGCGATTGTTATAAGCATTTGCATAATTCGGATTTATCTCTATCGCTTTGTTAAAATCTGCAAGCGCTTTCTCATATTCTTTAAGTTCGTAATAAAAAATGCCGCGCTCGTTATAAGCGTCTGAATAATTCAGCTTTACCTCTATCGCTTTGTTAAAATACGTCTCTGCTTTTTCAAATTTTTCAAGTTCTTTATAACATATTCCGCTATTGTAATATGCATTTGCATAATTCGGATTTATTTCCATTGCTTTCTTAAAACCAGCAATAGCTTTTTCATATTCTTGAAGTTCGTAATAACAAATACCGCGATAATTATAAGCTTCTACATAATTCGGATTTATCTCTATTGCTTTGTTAAGATCCGCCGCCGCTTTTTTATATTCTTGAAGTTCCTTATAACATATTCCGCTATTGTAATATGCATCTGCATAACTCGGCTTTATCTCTATTGCTTTCTTAAAACCAGCAATAGCCTTTTTATATTCTTTAAGGTCTTTATAACATATTCCGCTATTGTAATATGCGTCTGCATTATTCGGATCTATTTCTATTGCTTTCTTAAAACCAGCAAGCGCTTTTTCATATTCTTGAAGCGTGTAATAACAAATGCCGCTATTATTATAAGCATCTACATAACTCGGGTTTATTTCTATCGCTTTGTTAAAATCTGCAAGCGCTTTTTCATATTCTTGAAGTTCTTTATAACACATTCCGCTATTGTAATATGCTGTTGTATAATTCGGATCTACCTCTATTGTTTTGTTAAAATCTGCAAACGCTTTTTCATATTCTTTAAATTGGTAATAACAAATGCCGCGCTCGTTATAAGCGTCTGCATAATTCGGATCTACCGCTATTGTTTTATTAAAATCTACAAGCGCTTTTTCATATTCTTGAAGTTCTTTATAACACATTCCGCTATTGTAATATGCTTCTGCATCATTCGGATTCATCTCTATTGTTTTGTTGAAATCTGCAAACGCTTTTTCATATTCTTTAAGTTTGCAATAAAAAATACCGCGCTTGTTATAACCCTCTGCAATATTCGGGTTTATCCCTATTAGCGTGGTATAAAATTTAATCTCTTTTTTGTAAGAAATAGCATTTTTTGTTTCTTCGGAATTTATCGCTTCCGAAGCTTTACATTCTTTTTTTAAATAACAGTTTAAAAATAAAGAGATTGCTATTATAAATATAACGTCTATTAATATTTTGCTTTTTTGTCGCTTCATTTTATTCCTTTAAATTCGATTGATTTGCTATACTCATAATAAAAAACGATTCATTACTACAAAAAAGATGATTAATAAAGGAGATGTTTGCAGTTTGTTTGCTCCGCTTTTTGCTTGTCTTTTCGGATATTCGACTTATTTTAACGGCTTATCGGAAAGAGGTTTGAAATTATAAAAATTGTTTATGCGGATAATAAAAAAGAGGGTTTTAAAAAGCAAGGGTTTCGCGCTTTGTTTGACAAGACAAGCGTTTGTTATCTTTGCCATGTAATGTCAACGGACGAAGTAAGGAGAAATCCTTAAATTAAAGAAAACGCTGAGATGTTCAAGTTTGTTTGCTTCGCTTTTTGCTTGTCTTTTCGGATATTCGACTTCGTTTTGCGAAAAATGCGAAAACTCAAGCTTCGCTTTCAAACAGTTCGCATTTTTTAACGCAAAACTTGTCAAAAATTGTTTCCTCATCGACAAGAGCCGCTACGCAAATAAACTGCAAACATCTCTTGAGCTAATAAACGCTTCATGATTAAAGATATTTAATCGCAATTTTCGCTTTGCTTGCCATGCAATGTCAACGGACGAAGTAAGGAGAAATCATAAACAACTATTTTATAAATGATTAAATATCGAATGATTAATTTTTTGGGATAACAAAGTAATTTGTTTGTTTGCAAGGCATTGCGAGAATTAAAAATAATGATTAATTTTGTTGGATAATAAAGTAATTTATTCGTTTACGCATTAAATATCGGGCGGATAACAAAGTAATTTGTTTGTTTGCAAGGCGGTTTTTTTAAAAAAACGTAGAAATATATATAATATTTCAAGGATTAAAAAAAAAAATCAACGCCGCAAACGGGTAAATTACAAAGTTATCCGCCCGATATTTTTTTAGAATTTCAAAGTAACAATATTACTTGCCTCCCCTATTCCGGAAGCGTTAAGAGCGCGCACTCTGTAATCAAAAGATTTGTTTTGAGGATGATCTTTTATTTCCGCTTTTTTTCCTATTTCTGTCCATAAGTTCATCCAATTGTTTCCGGGTTGTTCCGATTCTTTACGCTGAATTATATATACTCTTATTGGTCCGCCGGATACAGGTTCTTTCCAATGGAATGTTAAGCTATTTATTTCCTGTTTTAATATTGCAAAGTTGCGGCATTGCCCTGGAGGTTCTACGGGTTTTTTTTCGGAGCGCGGAGTTAAGCCCATCTTTCCGAGAATAGTTTTATCATTATTTGCAATCCTATAGCAGAACTTCGCAGTATTGCTGGCGTCGTTGAATAGGTTGTCAACCTCTTTGTTTTTTTCTGAAACCGCTTGATGATAATCCGCCTTTTTTAGCGCAACCTTTTCTACGGCAAGATTTACCGCATTTATCGAATCGGCAAGTTCTTCTATGGTTAACGGCGGATTTTTTAATATTTTCGCCTCCGCTTTTAATCCGCCTATCATAAGCTCTACTAATGCTATGAGATCAGATTCTTTGTTTGGTATTTTTTTACTCATTGTTGTCTCCTTTCGATTATGGCTTTAGATTAAATATAACGATGTAAACTTGAAACGGTTCGAATACAAATTACGATTAAGCTGTTGAAACCTGAGATGGTTCAATGCAAGTCTGCACAAGACCGTTTGATGCCTGCACAAGATCGTTTGATGCCTACACAAGACCATTTGATGCTTACTATTTGTAATTATCTCTTTTACAAGATTATTACAAGCATAAAATAGTCTTTCGCACGTATACATTGATGTTCGGCAGGCATCAAATGGTCTTTGGTAGGCATCAAACGGTCTTGTGTAGGCATCAAACGATCTTTGGTAGGTATCAAATGGTCTTGTGTAAATATCAAACGGTCTTGTGTAAATATAAAATGGTCTTTGGTAATTAGGAAATGGTGAAAAAACTTTCTTCCTGTCTTCTCTAACAAAGCGAGAAATCCCTTAATTATTTGGCGTTGCCCTTATCCATTGTCTCTTTGTTACTCCGAATAATAATGGAAGTTGCCCTTATTTAAACAAATCCGGGTTTAATTCTTTTGCTTTTTTAAAATCCGC
>JAOZTP010000085.1:0-1512 GCA_029939135.1 Desulfobacterales bacterium | reverse complement strand
TCGGCATAAGAGGCGCCGCGATTGTTATAAGCTTCTGCATAACTCGGATTTATCTCTATTGCTTTGCTATAAAATTTAATTTGATCATTATAATCCTTTGCATTATATCCTTTTTCAAACCATTGTGCCGCTTCAAAAATAGTTTTGCTTTTATTGGATAAAAGTTTTTCCAAAGGCTTTTTATTGTTTTTATTATAATCTTCTAATTTGTTTGTAACGGCTTTTAATTCCTGTTCTTTATTGTCCAATTCTATCTTAATCGCCTTTTTACCCGCCTGCTCGGATTGCAATTTATTGTTTAAATCCGCTCTCTCTTTTTCAAGCTGTTTTATTATATCCTTCGCCTCTTGCCGCGGATTGTTTTCTATTGTTTCAAGTTTGCCAATAGTTTCTTTTAATTGTTTTTCTCTTTCTTCGGCTTGATAAAGCTGATCTTTAAAAGACTTGGATCTGTTTTCTTTGTTTATCAAATACTTTTTTAAATCTTTTATCATTTCTTCGAGGGTTTTATTTGCGGACGGCTCAATTTCCTCTTCCTTCTTTTTTAAAGCGTTTATTGCTTTTATTATTTTTTCGCGAAGTTTCGGAAGTTTTTTTTCGGAGTATTCTATACAATACATACCTTGTATATCAAAAGGCAGGTTTTTTTCTCTGTTTTGGGTTATAATTATTACTTTATTTGCCCAAGCATGAGCAAATCCGAGTTCGTAAAAAACATTGGCATTTTTATTTGTAGTATCCGCAATTATATATTTTGCTTTTTGTATGTTTTGACATATCCGGCTGCACCATATATCAAAGTTTGTATAGTCCTTATCCGCCCTATCGTAATTCATTTTGGTTGTTTTTACCGCAGTTTTTATGGAGTCATAAACGGAGTCAAAATCTTTAAATGGCATTAAAACAAATACAAGATTTTTATCTTCTTTTAAATTTTCTTTATGGGAGCATTCGCCGCCCATTTTAAAACATTTCATTATTTTCGCCTTATTTTAACGGCTTATCGAAAAAAGGTTTGAAATTAAAAAGAGATATAAGCCAGAGTTATAAAAATTGTTTATGCGGATAATAAAAAAGAAGGTTTTAAAAAGCAAGCGTTTTATTTGCGTTTTGATTTTATATCTTGTAAGTTTTCATTTATTTTTAAAAGGGTTTTTCGCTTTGCTTGACAAGATAGGCGTCTGTTATTTTTGCTATGTAATGTCAACGGGCGCGCCCTTTAGTTAAAATACAAACAGAGAAAACGCCTTATAGATACAAAAAACAATGGTTAAATATCGGGCGGATTTGCCAATTTAAAAGTCCAGTAGGGACGAAATATTAAAATCTAATTATAAACAGAGGAAAGGCGCATGTCTAAAATATTTTAGACAAAAAAGATGATTAATAAAAGGAGATGTTCAAGTTTGTTTGCTTCGCTTTTTGCTTGTCTCTTCGGATTTTCGACTACGTTTTGCGAAAAATGCGAAAACTCAAGCTTCGCTTTCAAACAGTTCGCATTTTTTAACGCAA
>JAOZTP010000084.1 GCA_029939135.1 Desulfobacterales bacterium | reverse complement strand
TAACATGAGGCTTTGTCCTCTCAAATTTATCCTTTGCCATCTTTAATTATCCTCCCTAAATTTAGATTCCTTATTTCGGAAGCCCGCGACCGGAATTGAACCGGTGAACCTCTTCCTTACCAAGGAAGCGCTCTACCGACTGAGCTACGCGGGCGCTGACTAAACTTAAAAAAAAATGGAGCGGGAGACGAGACTCGAACTCGCGACATTCAGCTTGGAAGGCTGAAGCTCTACCAACTGAGCTACTCCCGCATTGGGAAACAGTATATTTTTATTTTCGCATATCTATCTGCTTAATAATATACATTACATGACATGAGAAGCGAATAATCGCGGGAAGTCATGTAGTATAAACGATTTTATTTTATTAACAATCTCCTACATAAGACTTACAATAGATTTTTATGGTGGTGGGGGGAGGATTTGAACCTCCGAAGGCTTCGCCGACAGATTTACAGTCTGTTCCCTTTGACCACTCGGGAACCCCACCATCGTAAAAGCCAGCGGAGGGACTCGAACCCCCGACCCACTGATTACAAATCAGTAGCTCTACCAGCTGAGCTACGCTGGCGCAAATAATATTTGCTTCCTTTTTTTATTATTATCAACAATGTTTCAGAAACAAAGATTTCCTACGTTTTTAAAAATATTTCTTTTAGACTTCTTTTACTAAAATAGCAAATGGCAAAATATTCATATAAATCCCATTTAAAGGATTTATATGGGTTTAAAAGGCAATTTAAAACGAAAATCTTCTTATTTTGCTTTTTATCTTTATTTTTCATATTAACATACATGATATTAATATAAAAACTGGCGTTTGACGCATATTATAATTTTGCCAAATTTCCGTTTCATTTTTGATAAATTATTTCGGCAAGATGTCTCATGTAAAAATACCCGGTAGGAAACGATTTTAATCGGAAAGATGTCTATAGAAAGTTTTTTAATAATTTTCAGCCAATCTGCCGATATTTTCAAGTAATAGATAAATAATTTTTAACGCTGTTTTGAAAAACTGCTATATCAATAGCGTTTGCGACCTACGATTTTATAAAATAGCTTAACAAAACTATTTTTTCTATTTCCGACTGATTGGATAGGGTATCGCGGGTTTTATTTTTTAAAATCTTTTTATAATTATTTATAATACCCGCTTTTTACCGTCAATATTAGGATGTTAATTAGTTGCGTTAATATTATTTTTTTTATAATAAAAATCAATGAATTTAAAAAATAGGAAGGTAGATACAAATCTCTCTTTGTATCTACCTATTTCAAAAAAATATATTGTTTTTTTTATTTTTTTGAAATATTGACGATAGCAATTAAATATTCGTTTAATTTTTTATTAATAAAAACAATATTGCACAATAAAAAAAAATTGTTCGGGTTCAAAGCGGATAAAAATTTTAATCCTACGCAGAAATTGAGCAAACTACGAAGTTATACGCCGAAATTTAAAAGGAGGATAAACTTAATATTATGGCAAGAATTACTATAGAAGATTGTTTAAAGCAGATACCGAATCGTTTCAAACTGGTAAATACGGTATGCGAGCGGGTAAAACAGATCAGAGATGGTTCCGAATTTCTTATAACCTCTACAAATAATGAGGATATTGTTATATCTTTACGGGAGATAGCCTCAAGAAAGATCAGACTTAAAGAAGAAACCGAACAAAACACAGTATGAAAAAATGATAGACGTTCAGAAGCAATATGATAACAGAAAAATTCCTATAGATAAGGTAGGAATAAAAAATCTTAAATATCCTGTGCGCGTTTTGGATAGAACAAAAGGATATCAAAGCACAATCGCCTCTATTAATATGTATGTTGACCTCCCTCACGATCATAAGGGAACTCATATGAGCCGTTTTGTAGAGATGCTTCAAATTTTCAGAACGGAGATTTCTTTATATGCATTCTCAAACATTTTGGAAGAAATGAAAAAACAGTTGGATGCGGACGCTTCTCATGTTGAAATATCTTTCCCTTATTTTATAGAAAAAAAAGCGCCCGTAAGCGGCTCTGCCGGTTTAATGAATTATACCTGTCACATAAACGGCTCAAGCGATCCAAAGGGCAATATTGATCTTGTATCCGAAGTTTTTGTTCCTATATCCTCGGTATGTCCATGCTCAAAGGAAATAAGCGAAAACGGAGCGCATAACCAAAGAGGCGAAGTCCATTTAAGCATAAGATTTAAAAAATTCATATGGATTGAAGATTTAATAGAGCTTGTGGAGAATGAGGCTTCCTGCGACGTGTTTTCGGTTTTAAAAAGGGAAGATGAAAAATATGTAACCGAAAAAGCGTTTAATAATCCAAAATTTGTAGAAGATATAGTAAGAGATATAGCTCAAAAATTAAAAAAGGATAAAAATATCACTTGGTTTAACTTAAGCGCGGAAAATTTCGAATCTATCCATAATCATAGTGCTTATGCTTTTATTTCAAGCAATAATATCGCTCGTCCTTTATAATACGCGTCCCTGTCTCTTTGGGCTCTTATGAATCTATAATTTCTCCTCGCTTCTATTAAAGCCTTGTGCATAACAAAGTATGATTAAATTTTGTCGTATAACTTCGCTGTGTGTTCGTTTGCAAGGCGTTTTTTTTAACAGCAGTAATAGATCAACTATTTAGAGGATTAAAAAAAGTCAACGCCGCAAACGGGCAAACTACGAAGTTATCCTGCAAAATTTTTATCAGCCGATCTTATTCCTAACAGCCTTTATAACCTTATATATATTTCCCCAATTGTCATTTAAAATTATAACATAAGGAAAAAGTTTATCTTTTTTCTTGAAATATCCTACTCGCGCTCTTACTCCGTTAAGAGTGCCTGTTTTATAATAATCGTTTCCTCGTTTCTTCATAAGTTTATAATAAGGAAAAAATTTAAGAAGTATGCGATACATTTTGGCGGCGGATACTCCGTTTTGCCGAGATAAGCCGGAGCCTTCGTCTATTTTTAGACCGCTTGCCCCCGCGTATTCGTATATTGCTTTTGCTCCTTTTTCCAAATTTGCAGGAGAGCCATATCTTTTTGCCCCTGTAGCCAAAAATAACTGATTTGCAACATAATTGTTTGAATAATAAAGCATATATCTTATCACTTTATTTAAGGAATAGGGAGAATAAAAGGTATGAATAAGTTCATCTTTGGCACTGTTTATTTCTCCGAGCTTAACCTTTCCTTTTATATTGCAGTTATGTTTTTTTAAAAAATAACCGAAAAGGTTTCCTGCATAAAGGGCGTTTTTGTCGTAATCAGGAGTAAGACTGATTCTGCCTTTGGTCATTTTAGACGAGATTATACGATCCATAACAAAAGGCAGAAGAGGCGTTTGCGCCTCCGCGCTTATGTAGCCGTTTCCTTTTTTTTTGAAGGTTATACTGTTAAAATTGGCGCATAAAGCGCCGTTAAGCGATTCATAGGCATGAAAAGATTTCCCGTTTCTGTTGATTTCGGCGGGCTTAAAATATGATATGTCTAATATAATATTATTTATAGAATTAATTTTTTTTGCAATATCGGAAGTCGCATCATCTATAGCTTGGGAAATTAAAAACGGATCTCCGTAACCTTTTATTTTAAGGTTATTGTCGCCGGTAACATAAAAATCGGTTTTAAAATAAAAATTTTCTCCCAGATAATATATTGCGGCAAGAGCAGTTATAACTTTTAAAGAGGAGGCTGGAACTAATTTTTGATGAATATTTTTTTTATATAAAATTTTTCCGTTGCCGTTTCCTATTAAAACCGCATCGTTTTTTCCAAGCAGCCTATTTATGCTATTCGCATACGCCAAACTATGCGAATAGATAAAAAAAAACGCAAAAAGTATTAATGAATATAGAAAACTCTTTTTTCTCATTTTTTTTGTTAATTAGGCAATTGTAGTTGTTTTGTATTGTATTGTTATAATGAATTCGCAGAGAGGTTGCATGCAGCCTCTCTGCGAATCCCAATTCTTAATCATACTATTCGGTTAATCAGATAAATCAAAATTCGGGCAATTATGAGATTTCTCCTCGCCTTGCCAGTTGACATTATGAATCAATATCCGACAAAATAAAAGGTCTCTCTTATCAAGCAAAACCATAAATCTATTTTTATATGGCTTGCCTCTTTTACAATATTGCTTATACTTTTGTAAGCAACATTGTAGAAGGATCTAAAATTAACTTTTTATCTTTATCTGGAATTCCTTTTAATATTTCAACATTAACGACATTATCCGGTTTCAATAATACCACTTTTTCAAAAGTTTTCAACCCTTCTGAAGATATATCCGGCATTTTTTTGCTTCTATGGGTCAGCAAAGCAAACCAAATTTGAAATTTTTTTGTTTCCGCAAACTTTTTAAACTCTTCCAATTCTTTTGCTTCGTTACTAAAAGAAAAACCGTCTATTATTACCAGGTCCGGCTTAAATATATTTTGTTCGGTAAGTTCAAAAAGTCTTTCCATAAAAATCGGCATTCCGAACCGCTCCGCTTTAAAAGACATAATAAATCTTTTTGGAAGAAACTTTTCAAAAACGGCTTCCGCATCCCGCCATTTTATGCCGGAAATTTCCGCAATATTTTTAAACGCCTCTTCATACCAAAGAGATACCTTTTCTAACGAGTCACCTATACTTACATGAAGCGCTTTTTTACCTTTTAAAAGTCCGTCAATGGCGATTTGAACCAAAAAAGCGGTTTTGCCTACGCCAGCCCTTGCCAAAATCGCTCCAAAAGTTGGAGTTTCGGATATATCCCCCAAAAGTTCAATTGGACTTTTAAAAACAAGATTATTATCTGTCATTTTTTATAAGATTCCTTTCCCGCAACGGAACGCCAGCTTAAAAGCGAACCGGCTATAATAAAAACGCATCCGCTCCAAACATTTATTCCGGGTATGGTTTTTAAATAAATACAACTTACCGCAGTTGAAAAAAAAGGCGTAAAATAAGAACAGGACGCAACAAGTATAATCTCTCCTCGCTGCATCGCCATATCCCAAAAAACATAAGAACATACCGTAATCAAACCGAATATAACGATTTCAACTATGGTTTTTATTTCAAACTGATTTCTCTCCGTCATTAATAAACCGCTTATAGTAAGAATTATTCCAGTTATCAAGACAAATAAAGGAACTGCTCCTATTGCCTTCGGATCCCCCCAAAATTTTGCCAAATTAGAATATAATCCCCAAGTTATCGCGGCGATAAATCCGAAAATATAAGCAGCGGGATTGCTCATGAAATTTGCGGCAAAAGAGGCAAATGAAATCGAACCGTTGCTGTTCATAACTAAAAAAATTCCGGAAAGCGCAAATATCGTTCCAGGTATAAGCTTATAATCCGCCTTAATCGATAAAATAAATATGGAAAATAAAATGGTAAGCGGCGTCCATAGATAATTGACAAGCCCAAGCTCTATTGATTGCACTCTGTTATCGGCAAGTCCTACGGCAAGAAATAAAGAGAGCGTATAAATTAAAAAAAGCCCTCCGCAGCCGAACAAATAATTTAAAGGAATCTCTTTTATACGTTTTAAGGAGCCTTCTTTTAAAAAAAGCCTGATTACCGCAACAACGCCTCCCGCAATATAGGCGGAGCCTCCGCCTATAATCGGACCCATCTGTTCCGAAATGCTGCGGATAAGCGCGACGTTACAGCTCCATAAAATTATGGCGTAAAAACCAAAAATAGTATATCGGTTAGTATTGTATGTCATTTCAATATCGCTGTCTTATCTTTGTCATATCAAGCGAAGCGAGAAATCCCTTTATTCTTTCGTTTGCCTTTTATAATTATCCTTATATTTCAAAGCCAGCTATGCGCAAAAAAACGTTGAAATAATTTACGCTTTGTCCCTTGCGTCTTGCCGTTAAAGCATATCATCGGCAACCTTTCTGTAAGTTGTGAACTCCATTGTAAATTGAGCCGTTCCTTTTGTAAGAGATCGCAATACCGTAGAATATCCGAACATCTCGGATAACGGAACTTGCGTCTCTATAAAACAGAAAGCCCCTTCATCATGGGACCCTATTATAATGCCTCGCCTTTGATTTAAGCTTCCTATAACAGCTCCTTGGTACTCCGCAGGACTTTCCACTACAACCTTCATTATAGGTTCCAATACTATGGGAGAAGCTTTGGCATACCCTTCTAAAAAGGCGCCTCTTGCCGCAGCCTGAAAAGCCATTTCGCTGGAATCCACAGCATGAGACGCTCCATCGTTTATTACAATTTTAATGCCTGTAACGGGAAATTTTTTCTTCGGCCCTTTTTTCATAACCTCTTTAAATCCCTTTTCGCAAGCGGGAATAAACTGAATAGGTATTGAACCGCCTCTAACCTGATTATCAAAAACGAATTCTTCGTCGGTTACAGGTTCCATCCAGCCCGCAACCCTTCCGAACTGCCCCGCTCCTCCGGTCTGTTTTTTATGAACATAATTAAACTCGGCTTTTCTTGTAATTGTTTCTTTATATGCAACCTGAGGCTTTCCGGTAATCACTTCCGCTCCGTATTCTCTGCGCATCCTTTCAATATATACTTCAAGATGAAGCTCTCCCATGCCCTCTATAATAGTTTCGCCGGTTTCCTGATTTACAAAGGTTTTAAAAGTAGGATCCTCTTTGGTAAATCTGTTTAAGGCTTTGGACATGTTAATCTGATTCTTGTTATCTTTAGCGGATATTGCAAGAGAAATTACAGGCTCAGGAACATACATCGAAGTCATAGAAAGGTTTACGTCCGGCGAAACGAAAGTATCGCCAGAAGAGCATTCTATCCCGAATAAAGCACCTATATGTCCCGTATTTATAGCTTCCACATCCTCCACCTGGTTTGCATGAAGCTTTACGAGTCTGCCTATTTTAATCTTTCTGCCTACCCTTATATTAAATACCGTATCCCCTTTTGTAAGTTTACCCTGATAAACTCTTACATAAGTAAGCTGCCCGTACCTTCCGTCTTCAAGTTTAAAAGCGTAAGCTACCAAAGGCTCGTTTTCGTCCGCTTGAAGCTCTGTCGGCATTTCGTTATTATCCATATCCAAAGCTTCGTTTTTAACTTCGTCCGGAGACGGCAGGTAATAACCAACAGCGTCAAGCAAAGGCTGAACCCCTTTGTTTTTATATGCAGAGCCTATTAAAACAGGCGTTAATTCGCGACGTAATGTTCCGATTCTTATGGCGTCTATCAAAAGCGCTTCGGTTACTCTATCTTCAAGGGCGGCTTCGGTAAGCTGATCCGAAAACATAGACGCTGCGTCAATAAGTTCTTCTCTTTTTGCTTCCGCTTCCGCAATAAGATTTTCCGGAATATCTTCTATCTTAAGTTCTTCGCCGTTTGCGCCTTCAAAATATATCGCCTTCATCTTTACAAGATCGACAACCCCTTTAACATCCGCTTCAAGTCCTATAGGTATTTGCAAAGCGACCGCATTATGACCCAGTTTTTCTTTAAGCTGCTTTATTGCTCTAAAAGGCGCGGCTCCGCTTCTGTCGCATTTATTAATAAATGCAAGGCAAGGGACCTTATACCTTTTCATCTGCTGATCTACGGTAATCGATTGAGACTGAACTCCGCCTACAGCGCACAAAACAAGAATTGCGCCGTCTAAAACCCGCAAAGCCCTTTCAACCTCTATTGTGAAATCCACATGTCCAGGGGTATCGATTATATTAATTTCATGACCGTCCCATTGGCAATAAGTTGCCGCGGAAGCTATTGTAATTCCGCGTTCCTTTTCAAGCTCCATAGAATCCATAGTAGCACCTACGCCGTCTTTGCCTTTTACGTCGTGAATTGCATGAATTCTATCGGTATAAAAAAGTATTCTCTCTGTAAGAGTTGTTTTGCCGGAATCAATATGAGCGCTTATGCCAATATTTCTGACCTTTTGAATCTCGTTTTTCATAAATTGTTTCTCTTTTCCATTCTATTACAACCAATAATAAAATAATTATCCCCCGATATATCTTTTAAAAAAGGAGGCATAATGAAATCCGTTTTTTACGGAACTGAAAACCCGCGGCTTAAAATATAAACGCGGGCAGTGAAGAGCACTATCCGAGTTTATTTGGAAGTTTTTTTATTAAAAATTTCATATACTTATATTTTGTAAAACTATCCTATATTATAAAGTTTCTCCTCGCTTCGTTAGTTGACGCTACATACCGAAAAAGAATTCGCCAAAATAACCGAAGCAAAAAGCGCCAGTCAAGGCTGTCATTTATTTTCATCTTGTCAAACAAAGCAAAAGTTCCCTTTGTTATTCGAGAAATATCTTCATTATTTCAGATGCAATAAAATTAAAAATACAAAGAGCATAATAAATTATAAAAAAACAATTTAGTCAAGAATAAAAATTGATTTTAAAGCCTGTTATCCGCCTTCTTTCTTTTTTAAGGCGTCAATTTTTATCGCCAAATTGTCTGACGAGGTTATTTCTCCTTTCTTTTCTATGTCGGACGCATTGATTTTTAGGTTGTTTGGGCTTCCGATTTTATTTTTATTTTATAGATTCGGAGCGGCGGATATTATTGTTTGATCCGGCTACAAACCAAAAAAAAACAAGACTAAAAGCTAAAACAGAATAAACGAATAACAACTTAATAACTAAAATTTAAGATAAAACATTATTATATAGATAAAGAAACGGAAAAAATAATAAAGAGATGTCTCGTTTAGCTCGAAATGACGGAAAAAAATGTCCGCCTTGCTTGTAGAGGTTATGGGACGGCTTTTTGCAAAATAAAGCCGTCCTATAATAGAGGAGTGATAGATTATGATTTTTTTATTTTAATATGCCTTTTTCTCTCCAAAATTTTTCGGCTCCAGGATGTAACGGAGTTACGATTCCGTTGTTGCCTGTTTCTATACTCATAGCCTCAAAAACTTTTTTCTGTTCGCGCATGTGAGCAAGTCCTTCGTCCGTATAGATTAAGGAGAGCATTGTATATACGAGTTCGGGGTCAACATTTTTGTTGGCTACTAACAAAGTGGAATCTTGAAAAGACGGGACGTCCTGATCGACTCCTTTGTATGTTCCTGCAGGAACGCTTACATTTGAAAAGTAAGGATATTGTTTAAAGAAACCGGAAGCTTCTGCGTCGGCTTCAAGATCAATCATTGCTATATCGTTGGTTTGAGCCGCCATAATAACCGCTCCGCTCGGAAATGCGGTAA
>JAOZTP010000083.1:1853-9384 GCA_029939135.1 Desulfobacterales bacterium | reverse complement strand
CATGCATCCTCTATTAAAATCAGATTTTCCTTATCGCAAAACTCTTTTATTTTATCTATCTGCGCCATCGAACCGCACATATGAACAAGAATGACCGCTTTTGTTTTATCGGTTAAAGCTTTGTGTAAAGAATTCGGATTAAGACATAAGGTTTCGTCTATATCGGCAAATACCGGAATAGCTCCTACAGATAAAACCGCCTCTATTGTAGCGATAAATGTAAAAGGCGGAACTATTACCCGATCTCCGGATCCTATGCCGGACGCCGCCAACGCGGTAATAAGAGCGGTTGTTCCGCTTGAGCAAAGATGAGAAAATCGAGCGTCTAACAAATTGCAAAGATAAGTTTCAAAACTTTTTGCTTTCCATACTCCTTTTCTTTGAGCGTCAAAACCGTATCTGAATAAAACGCCGGTATTGATAACCTCGTTTATCTCCTGTTTTTCCTCTTCTCCGAAAATTTCAAATCCGGGCATATTTTTCTCCTTATTTAATCCGTTTATATTTTTTTATAAATTTTTCCTTATCGCATTCCTTAAAATCATAAGTAAAAAAGATTACTTTATCTTCCGACAGAAAAGCGATAACCTCTTTATTTAAAATGTAAATTCGTAAAACCCATGCCAATCTTTTAAAGCCTCCACTTTTTTATATCCGAAATTAGCTATAGGCGTTTACTCTTAAAATGGCTGTTTATCATTTTTTACGTTTTTTAATCTTTTTAATATTCTAAAAGTTGACAAAATCATAAGCATAAAGCTTAATATAATAAGAAGAATAGGAACCCAAACATATTTTACGTAAGGCTCATATTGACTGCATACCGATATGCCGGTTAAAGAAAATATTATTACAAAAGCGGCAAATATTAATATGGCATAATCTGTTTTATAGTTGCCGGGTATTATCTCTTTTTTATAAAAAAATGTTTTTTTCTTTTTCATAACCTTCTTTTTTATTTGCCTAAAAATTATTATTTGCCAAACAAATCCGCAGCGCCCTCAAGCCCCTTTTTATCTTGCTTCTGTTATGCGTTCCGCTTAAATTTTTACATGCCAAACAAATAAACAAAATATCTTATTGCGCAATCCTTATATATAAATAAAGCGCCATATAATATTTGCTTGACCGAAACAATAAAAAGCCGGTTGTATAACAAAAAAATTTGCTCCCTTACAAGATATGCTAAAATTTTAATCGGAAAAATAGAGGAAGTATTTCAAAAATTAGAATTTAAGCGCTTAATGCGGCAAACGGACAAAATATAAGGTTATGCGACCTTTGTTATGTAATATCTATTACCTTGTCAGAGACTCTTATAGCCGAAACTATATCAAGCATATTAGTGGTTTCGCCCGCCTCTTTTTTTTCTAACAGATTGAAATGCTCCAAACATGTTCCGCATACTAATATTTTTATATTTTCTTCTTCAAAATGTTTTAATGCGTCAAGAACCGGAGAACCTTTTGCCGTAAGCCGAACCCCTGAATTTAAAAATACTAACCTCCATATTTCGTCTTCGGATTCCTTTAATGTATTAATAAAGCTTATCATTAATTTTTCTCCGAGTTTATCGTCTCCTTTTCCGAGATATTGCGAACCTATTAAAATAAGAGTTTTTTTATTAATAAATTCCTCATTCTCCATTATGTCGCATGCGCATTCATTTTTGGACGCCTCTATTATAATATCCGTATTCTCTTGATCTGTTTCGGTATTGTAGCCGTTTTTATTTAAAAATCTTATAACATTCTCTTTTGCGGCGGAGTTATCTACTATTACAGTCAATTGATTTATATTTTTTGCCTCTATACTGTTTTTAACCGCTATCACAGGCTCGGGGCATGCCAAACCTCTACAATCAAGCTTTGCTTTGCTCATTATTATCTCCTCCGTTTAAAAAGCTATCCGTATAACAAAAAAAACATCCGTTCTCCGAGTTACCCTCAAATGTTAATCCTCTAGATGCTTGCCGTTAAAATCTTCGCATATCGGGGCGACGAACAAATTTTTTTGTCGCGCAAGGATCTTCCGATTTTTATAGCAATAGTTTCTATTTTGCTTGGAATTATTGCTATAAAGGCTTGTTTTTACTATAACCGGTTAATGATATTATATTAAATAACGGCGAGAGAATAACTGCGGGATTTGAAATCCGAATAAAATATCCCCTTTGCCGCAATTAACATGCTTTAAGTAACCGCCTTTAGCCGAACCGGCATCTTTAATTACTATTTTTGTTCATTTAAAATAAAAATACATGTTAAATCCCAAAAGGCTGATATTCTATTTCTAATTTTTAGTAAAAAAAAAACTATTTTGGCAGAGAAAAAATTAAAACCTGAACGGTTATTCTTTCACCCAGATTATGAAAAATATTTTGGATATGCCCTATAAACTATTTGCGGTTGCATGTAAAGCATATAAACAAATAGCGCTCTAAATTAATTGACAAATCTTCCTTTTTTTGTAAAAATATAGAGTTTTATAAAAAAATAAAAATTTTATGGAGGATTATGAGCGGAATAAAGCTTGATTTTGAAAAATCTGGCAGTCTTATACCTGCAATTGTGCAAGATTATCAAACCCAAGAGGTTTTGATGCTTGCATTTATGAATCAAGAGGCATGGGAGGCTACTCTTAAAACCGGCAAGGCTACTTTTTACAGCCGCAGCAGAAAAAAGCTATGGGTAAAAGGAGAGACTTCCGGAAATATTCAGTTGGTAAAAGATATAAGGATAGATTGCGATAAAGATACTATTCTTTTAAAAGTTGATCAGATCGGAGGAGCGGCTTGTCATACCGGACACCCAAGCTGTTTTTACCGAAAAGTGGTAGATAATACGTTGAAAATTATAAGCAAACCTGTTTTTGATCCTAAGGAAAAATATAAAAATGAATAAGTTGAAACTCGGAATACCAAAAGGAAGCCTTTTAAATTCTACTGTCGCTCTTTTTAAAAGAGCCGGTTGGAAAATAGAGACAAATAATTCCAGAAGCTATTTTCCCACTATAAATGACAAAGCTATAGAATGCACAATATGCCGCGCTCAGGAGATGTCCCGATATGTTGAAAACGGAACGCTTGACGCAGGGCTTACAGGAAAAGACTGGATTGCCGAAAACAGTTCCGAAGTCGAGGTAATATCCGATTTTATATATTCCAAAGTAAGCAGAAAACCTGCAAAATGGGTTTTGGCTGTTCCTTTTGATTCGGATATAAAAAAAATAGAAGACCTTGAAGGCAAAAAGATTGCAACGGAACTTGTTAATTTTACCAAAGGATATTTTAAAGAAAAAAATATATCGGTTGACGTAGAATTTTCATGGGGAGCTACCGAAGCCAAAGTGGTATCTGGGCTTGCGGACGCAATTGTAGAGGTTACCGAAACGGGCAGCACTATAAAAGCGCACGGTTTAAAAATTATTAAAGAGCTTATGACTACCAATACCCAGCTTATAGCAAACAAAAACTCTTTAAAAGATAATGAGAAAAGAATAAAGTTAGATCAGATAGCTCTTTTGTTAAAAGGAGCGCTTTTGGGCGAAAAACTGGTAGGTTTGAAGATGAACATCGCCGAAAAAAATATAGATAAGGTAATTTCCGAACTTCCGAGCTTAAATGCGCCTACTGTGGCTAAGCTGTATAAAACGGACTGGTTTTCGATTGAAACCGTAGTTGATATAGGAACCGTCCGCGAACTTATTCCGAAACTTATGAAAAACGGAGCCGAGGGTATAATAGAGTATCCTTTAAATAAGGTTATTTAACTTCTATTATTTTGCTTTATTTGCGACATCGGATAAAATATTTAGCGGATATACACAAGATATGAAAGTATCATTTGTTCAACCTCTCATATAATTGGCATTAGGAGGTTACACAATTTATATATATTGTTACTTCTCTATTTACAGCTATCATTTTATGGAAAACCCTACCTATGGTTAATAAAGTTGTTTTTAGCATTGGAGGCTTCAGAGGAAGCGGCGCTTTTTCTGGCTTTGTTTTTGTTTGGTAGTTTTTGCAAAAAACGGGACCAATAAAAAACGTTAAACAATCCATTGATTCGTCATTTAGTTTGCCTATTCAGGCTACAGTAATTTATCCGCCCACTGAGAAGAAACGCTATAATCATTTGTTTGACAACTTTTCAAATTGTGGTTTTCATGCTTTTAACCCTCTCTTTCGAGTTGAATATACAGGGAAAAAGCATCTATTATTTTGTATCCTCGTGCTGTTATGGCAAATGGAATTCCCATATCTGTTATATATGTTGAAGGGACTAAAGAACTTTATTCTATACTGCATGATTTTTTTTTAAAACAATGGAACAGCGTGTAGTTACTACAAAATATAGATTATTCTGGAGTTGCAATTATAATATATATATAGTTTTATAAAACAATTATTTTTTTATTCTCGGAAACAGAGCAACCGAAGGCATAAGCTTTGTCTGCGGAGGCAGTTTCCCCCATATTTTCAAAGAATCCAAATCAAATAGTTCCTCTTTATCGCCAAGTCCGAGATGTTTTCTCATTATCAGGGAGGTATCCGGCATTATAGGATATAAAACGCCTGTTATTATTCTTAAAGACTCCAAAAAGCCATACATTAAAGCTTCAAGCCTATCTCGGTTTGAAGCATCCTTTGCAAGCTCCCATGGGGCGTAGTCGTTTATCTCTTTGTTAAGGCTTGATATTAATCTCCATACCGCATTCAACGCCCTGTTAAAGGAAAAGCTTATCATATAATTTTGATATTCGCTTACGGCAGATACCGCTCTGGCTTTCATTTCCGCTATCTCTTTTATTAATTCTTCCGAGGGGCGTTTCGGAACTATTCCGTCAAGATACTTATGCGCCATTGAAATAACTCTTGAAAAAAGATTGCCGAGATCGTTTGCAAGGTCCGAATTAATTCTTTGAATTACAGCCTCTTCGCTAAAAGAGGAATCAAGCCCGAATACCATTTCTTTGGCAAGAAAATATCTTATTGCGTCAAGCCCGTATTTTTCTTTTAATGCAAGAGGGTCTATAACGTTTCCTATTGTTTTGGACATTTTGCTTTTGTCAACATTCCAATATCCGTGAACGTTTAAGCTTTGATAAGTAGGAATGTCCGCAGCCTTTAACATCGTAGGCCAATATATTCCGTGCGGTTTTAATATATCTTTTGCTATTATATGATTTGAATTTTTCCAAAATTTTTTAAAAAGCTCTCCGTTCGGATACCCTAACCCGGTTATATAATTTAAAAGAGCGTCAAACCATACATAAGTAACGTAATTTTCGTCAAAAGGCAGCGTAATGCCCCATTCAAGCCGAGATTTAGGTCTGGATATACATAAATCTTCAAGAGGCTCCTTTAAAAACGATAAGACCTCATTTGCATAACGGGGAGGGGTAATAAAATTCGGATTTTTCTTGATATGATCAATAAGCCAATCCTGATATGCGCTCATTTTAAAAAAATAATTAGCCTCTTTAATATTGGCGGGTTCAATGTCGTGATCTGGGCATTTTCCGTTTACAAGCTCCTTTTCCGTATAAAATCTTTCGCAGCCAAAACAGTATTTGCCTTCATATTCGTTAAAATAAATATCCCCTTTATTATAAATTTTTTCAAGAATATCGCGGACAATCTTTATATGCCCCGAATCTGTAGTACGTATAAATTTATCATAACCTATATTTAATTTAGCCCAAAGTTTTTTATAAATTCCGCTTATATTATCAACATACTCCTTTACCTTAATCCCCTCTTTTTCTGCGGCTTTTACTATTTTGTCTCCATGTTCATCCGTTCCGGTAAGAAAAAAAGTTTCCTGTCCGTTAATTTTATAAAAACGGGATATTATATCCGCAATAATGGTGGTATAGGCATGTCCTAAATGAGGTTTTGCATTTACATAATATATCGGCGTAGTTATATAAAAAATATCATTCATTTTTTCTTTTTTCCTTCCTTCGCTTGTCCAAATTGCAGAGTGAAAAAAACAGTTCATTATTGTTAAGCGTTTGATAAAATAAGAAGCCTGCCATTGCGAGCAAAGCGAGAAATCCCTTTATTATTTCCTTTTAACCGGTTTTACGTTTTTTTGTTTAACTATCTTTGGTTATGGAGATTTTACCTATTTAACAATCTCAATATCATCCAACTTCATATCTACGGTCTGATTGCCTTGAATCTTTACCGTTACTTTTCCAACTATAGGATTATGTCCAACAATTTTTCCTTTTCCTGAAGCGCTTTCAACAAAACTTCCTATAGGAGGCATCTTTTTTTTTAGGATTGTATAAATTTTATTTTCAAAATTAAGGCAGCACATAAGGCGTCCGCATAATCCGGATGTTTTATTCGGATTTAAAGACATTCCTTGCTGTTTTGCCATTTTTATCGAAACCGGAACAAATTTTTCAATGTAAGAACGGCAGCATATCTCTCTACCGCATCTTCCTATTCCGCCTAACATTTTAGCCTGATTTCTTACTCCAACTTGCCTCATCTCAATCTTTGTTTCAAATTTTTTGGCAAGTTTTTTAACAAGCTCCCTAAAATCAATTCTTCTCTCGGAAACAAAAAAAAATGTCAGCTTATTGGAAGAAAAGGTGGATTTAACCATAAAAGGGTTCATGCGTATTTTGAGTTCCCGCGCGAATGTAAGGCAACACTTGCGGGCTTCCGCCTCTTTTGCTTTTATTACTTTTAATTTCTCATAATCTTCGTATCCGGCAAGCCGAATCACCTTTTTAAGAGGCTTTACCAAGGGCTGTCTATCATCCTGATCGTAAGGAGAGGTCGCTGCAACTCCAAATTCGAGTCCCTGTTCGGTTTCTACAATTACGTCTGTTTTTTCTACCGGAACAAAATCTTTACACTCAAAATTATAGATTTTGCCGAAAGAATTAAATTTTACTCCTACTACTTTTGTCATCTGCAGATTCCGATTTTTAAAAATAAATTTTCCATCGCAAGCCTAATATTGATGCCTGAAAATAATTTTTTTTCTATTTTTTCTATCATAACTATATTTGAATAAAGACTTTTTTTATCATACATTGCAGCCGCCGCTTCTATTCCGATTTTAAAATCAAAATTTATAATCCTATCCGGCATCAGTTGAAATATCATAATATCTCTTATCCAGCTTTTTATTATTTTAAGAGAATCTTTTAATATTTTTTTATCCGAATATAGAATTTCGGCAAGAAAAAGGGAAGTAAAAACCGGCGTTAAAGTAATTTTTTCAAGCTCTGTAATAAGTCTTGCGCGATAATCAAACCTTTTTTTATCCTTTAACATCTCAGCGTTTTCCAAACTTCCTTCCGCCATTTTTGAAATTATATCAGCCTCATTATCCGAAATGCCGTATTTATCGGTTAAAAAACAGACAAGACTTTTATCTTTTAACGGAGCAAATCTTATATGACGGCACCGAGAAACAATTGTAGCAGGCAAATCGGATAGGTTTACTGCGGTAAGAATAAAACAGGTCTGTTCCGGAGGTTCTTCCAATATTTTTAAAAG
>JAOZTP010000083.1:0-1753 GCA_029939135.1 Desulfobacterales bacterium | reverse complement strand
CTGCGGTAAGAATAAAACAGGTCTGTTCCGGAGGTTCTTCCAATATTTTTAAAAGAGCGTTGCATGCTTCTTGGGTCATCTTTTCCGCTTCATATATTAAAACAAAGCGTAATTTGGCTTCAAAAGGCTTTAATGCAAGTATGTCTAAAAGATCGCGAATAGCGTCTATTTTAATGAAGGCATTCAGCGCAGATATTTTAATTATATCCGGGTTCATACCATTTTCTATCTTTTTGCAAGATTTGCATTCGCAAAATCTGTCGCCGCTTACTAATTTGATATTATTAAAACAGTTACAACTCATAGCAAACAGCTTTGCGGAAGTTTTTTTACCTACCCCTTTAATGCCTGAAAATAGCAAAGCATGAGGAACCGTATTATTGAAAATGAGCCTATTTAAAATATCAACGACATGTTCTTGATCTATTATTTTATCTGTTTGCAGTTGTTTATTATCCGAATTTTTCAAACTACTTTTTCCGAACCGAGTCAACCCGTTCTCTAAGTTCTTTACCGCATTTAAAGAATGGCAGCCATTTTGGCTTTACCGATATTTTTTCGCCGGTTTTCGGATTCCTGCCATTGTAACTTTCATATTTTTTGGTATAAAAACTCCACAATCCCCTGATCTCTATTCTTTCTTTTGCTACCAAAGCATCCGCCATAGAATCAAAAAAAAGATCAACTACTGTTCTTGCATCCTCTTCGGAAAGTTCAATACCATTTTCGGCAGCTTCAATTCTTAACTCTGAAACAATTACTGCTTTGTTTTTACTCATTATAACACTCCTTTTGGCATATTGATTATGATTAATTGCCTAATATATCAAGATTTATAATGTGTCAACTTTATAACGTTCAACCCTATCTTTTATTTTTCGCCTCCTCATAAACCTTTTTTGCATAATAAGAGCTTCTTACAAAAGGTCCGCTTACGCATGCTGAAAACCCCATTAAATAGGCTTCTTGTTTCCAATACTCGAATTTTTCGGGCAAAACAAATTCTTTTACTTTAAGATGCGCTTTTGAAGGCTGCAAATACTGCCCGATTGTAATAATGTTGCATCCTGCATTAAAAATATCGATTAAAGTCTGTTTTACCTCTTTATCGGTTTCTCCCAAACCAAGCATTATGCCGGATTTTATAGAAATATTCGGAGATTCTTTTTTTATATTTTCAAAAATTTGTAAAGATCTGTCATACAAAGCGCCAGGTCTTACGGACTGATAAAGCCGTTTTACCGTCTCTATATTATGATTTAAAACATCCGGTTTTGCATTTATAACCTTTTTTAAAGCCTCTTTATTTCCTCCGAAATCCGGTATTAAAACCTCTGTCTTTGCATTATCGACAAGTTTTTTTATTGCCTGTATTACATCCGCAAAGCAAAAAGCGCCTCCGTCCGGCAAATCGTCTCTTGTAACCGAAGTTATTACTACATAATCAAGCCCCATATCATAAACCGCTTTAACTATTCGCTCGGTCTCCAGTTTATCCGGCGGAGCAGGTTCTTTGTTATGATCAACAGCGCAAAATGCGCAGTTTCTGGTGCATTCTGAACCCATTATTAAAAATGTTGCGGTATGAGCGGAGAAACATTCCCACTGATTCGGACATTTAGCTTCTACGCATACGGTATTAAGCCCGCATTTTTTTAATAAATTCCTTGTCTTTTCATATTGAACGTCTGTAGGCAATTTTTTTTTAAGCCAGCTTGGTTTTCGTTTTATATTCAATTTTTTATATATTCTT
>JAOZTP010000082.1 GCA_029939135.1 Desulfobacterales bacterium | reverse complement strand
AGATTTCTCCTCGCTACGCTTGTCGAAATGACAAACAAATAAACGTTTGTTCGCAAAAAATAAGAAACCTGCCTTGTCGAGCAAAGCGAGAAACCCCTTAATTATTTTCATAATCTTCCTTTTTTATGATTAAATTTTGTTAATAACAGACGCTTCTTTTATTCTGAAAAATCCGATTATAATAAGGATTGAAAAACAGGGCGGACTTGGGTATTATAGCCGAACATAATAATATTACGCATAAATAACAAAAAGGAGAATGTTATGAATCATATCGTAAAATTTATAAAAAATTTAAGTTTCGCTAAAATTCTTTTGCCTCTTTTTATTTTAATTATAGTCGGTTGCACAACCGTTCCAGTAACAGGCAGAAGCAGAGTTAATTTTATTCCGGATTCTACAATAATGGCTACAAGCTTTCAGGAATATGACAAGTTTTTAAAAGAGAATGAATTAAGCAAAAATATCAAGCAAGCCGCAATGGTAAAAAGAGTCGGTAAAAATATAAGACAGGCTGTAGAAAAATATTTTACCGAACAGGGAATGACTTCCGAAATTAATAATTATAAATGGGAGTTTAATCTTGTTAAAGGAGAAGATAAAAATGCTTGGTGTATGCCCGGCGGCAAAGTTGTGGTTTATGAAGGGATTATGCCTGTAGCAAAAAACGAAAACGGACTTGCCGTAATAATGGGGCATGAAATAGCTCATGCAGTGGCAAAACATGGCAACGAAAGAATGAGTCAAGGCTTGCTTATACAAACAGGCGGGGCTTTGCTATCCGTCGTTACAAATAAACAATCTGCCATAAGCAAACAGGCGTTTATGACCGCTTACGGAATAGGCGCTCAACTCGGCTTTATGCTTCCATATAGCAGGGTTCATGAAAAGGAGGCGGATTATCTCGGGCTTATTTTTATGACTATGGCAGGTTATGATCCTAACGAGGCAGTAAGCTTTTGGAAAAGAATGGCGGCAGGCGGCTCAAACCAGATGCCAGAATTTTTAAGCACTCATCCATCCGGAGCTACTCGCATTAGCGAAATAAAAGCGGCTATTCCGGAAATTTCAAGCAAATACAAACAAAAATAATTGTTTTTGTTTGTATTTCTATATTATATCTTGACTTTATTTATACATCCCCTTTGCTTCTACCAAAGGGGGTATATAAATATGTTATTAAGCTATGTTTTAATTGACTCATCTAAGAAGGTTTCTATATGTCTGCTTTAATTTCAAAATCCATTTTAGAATCTACAAAAAAATATCTAATACCCACAATAAACCGTCTCTATAATGAGCGTAAAGCCGGCAAAATGCCGTTTGAAGTTGACTGTAATATTTTTAATAAAATTACGGACGAAACTTTCGGTCGTATAGCGAAGATTAAAGTGAATGATAAATGGTGGCGCAACCTTTTGAATCAAATCGGACATAAATATATTGCTCCCGACTTTATTCAAAAAAAAGCCGTTCTGAAATGGTTATCCGATAATCAGGTAAGAGATGATATTAAGTTAATTGCCAAAAAATGTATTATGACGGGGAAGGATAATAAAGACTCCGAAATTGTTAAACGGCTAAAGATAAGTTACGCGCAATATACGGGAGAAAGAGAAGAGGCTGCCGATATAATTATTAATGTTGTTGTCGCTATGATTATATCCGGTTTTTTTGGAAAGTCGGATAAAAAAAATGAACCGCTAATCGGTATTATGCAAGAGCAGATTCGTAAAATAGATAATATTTCAAAAAGCCTTAATAACCAAGTTGATAGCGTATTAAAAGATCCACATGTTTTAAAAGCCCATACTGAAATTTTGGAAAAAAAACTATTAAAAATTCTTCAAAAAAGAAGTTTTGTCCCTAAAACCCCAAAAGATGATTTGGAAATTTTAATAAATCGAATGTCAGATAACGGAAACTTATCATATGCAGACAATTCCTTAAAAAAGAAGGTATATTATTGGGCGGCAAGATTAAACGCCTCCGAATTATCTTCTCTTGATAAGACTAAAAAATATATTGAAAAATATAAAAGTTACGGAAATAATTCGATTGAAGATATAAATATTGTTAATGCGTTAATAGCAAAAACAAAGGGAGATAATGACAAGGCATTACAAATATTACGAGATATAAACAGTTCGGACGGGCGTTCCGTTTTTTTGACAGTATTTAGTAAAATAAAAGGTAAAGAAGCCGCTTTATTATGGCATAACGAACATAAAGAGAAAGCTCAAAAGCCCGCTTTTTATACGGAAACCGGATGGGGAAATTTATGTATTATTTTATCTGAAAATAAAAAATGGGGTGAAGCGGCGGATTATCTTAAAGTTATAAATCGAAATTTTAAAGAATATACTGCGTTAATCTGGTTGGAAGGAATTATAAATATTGCTTTAATGCTGCCTGAAGACTTTAGAAAGCATGTTTTGGAATTTCGTATATTTTCTCCCGATATACGACCGCTTGAAGGGGATACTTACGAGCAATATAGAAAAAAGGCAAAAGATTGTTTTAACGAATTAAAAAGAACGGAGTTATTTGAAAAAATAGATCTTATTGATTATGCAGAAGCGGTTGAAGGTTGTCTTTTATGGTTGGATCTTACGGATACTAATAATAATATTAGCAATAAAGCGCGTGAAAAAATAAAAAAAAATATGCAATCCGGGAAAAAAGCGGCAGAAATGATAGGGGTTGCCCTATCATTTAATATAGATTTTGACAGCTTGCCTTTAGAAAATTACCTTCGCGAAAGAAAAGAAATAGGCGGACTTTCCGATAATGAGATATTAGCCGAATTTTCTCTTATACTATCCCGGAAGTCTTGCAAACAGACTATTGAATTTATTCGTAAAAAAGAGGCTTTTTTAAGAAGAACAGTATTAAAAGCGGATATTTCGTCAATACTTGTTGACAAACTTATACAGGATAAACAAATAGAAACCGCGCGTAAAACTCTTGAAGAGCGTAAAGAAGAGATTCCTAAAAATGATTATAAGCGGTATTGTGTAGCTATTCAAGATTCATTAGGCAATGATCAGCTTGTAGAGCTTAAAGAGTTGTATAAAAAAACCGCCGCGCTTATTGATTTGAAAAATTTAACCTTTTATTATTTTAAAAAAAAAGATTGGGCATCGTTACAGCCTTTAATGGAGGAACTCTTTAACAGAGAAAGAGTATTAAAAAACGCCATCAGTCTTATCAATTGTATGAGGCGTAACATAAAAGCCAATTATAATAATATAATTGAATTTTTAAATAACAATAACGATTTGACCCGAAAAAGCGATTATCTGCTTTCCTTAAAAGCGTATTTCTACTTTTTACTTGGCAGATTAAATAAAGCAAAAAAGATTAATGACAATCTGTTACAAACGAGATGGAGTATTCAAGATATTTCGCTTGATATAAATATTGCAATTCAATCGGGAGATTGGGAACATTTTTCCGTTATAATCGAAAGATGTTTGCAAAATAAGGATAAGCTTGATTCCCAATTACTGCTTCGGCTGTTTTATCTTGCGGCGGAAACAGATCAAAATAACGAAAGAGCTATTAAGCTTGCAAAACTTGCCGTAAATAAGGAGCCGGAAAATCCGAATATTTTATTAGAAGCTTATAACTTATCTGTTAGCCTCGGATGCGAGGATAATTTTGAATGGGTATTAAAAGCAAAAGAATTATCAAACGAAAAAGGTCCGGTTCGGACATACGATTTGCCTACTCTTGTTGATAAATTTATTCCGAAACATAAAAAAAAAGCTGATAATATCTTTGAATTATTTCGGGAAGGCAAAGTTCCTCTGTTTATGGCAGCCCGTTATATTCATAAACCTTTATCAAGTTTTTTGATTGAGATACCGAAAAGCAATTCCGAATTAAGCGATGTTAGAAAACGTTTTACTATTCCTATTGTTTCTGGCAGACGCCTTTGTGTAAAAATAAAATCGGAATGGTTATTAGGTTTGGATATTTCTTCTATTGCTACGCTTTATCATATAGGCATGCTTGATACGGTATTTAGCGCATTTGAAAAAATTGCCGTCGGCTCCGATATCATGTATTTTTTTCTTAATGAAAGGCGTAATATTCGTTTTCATCAGCCGTCAATTATTAAAAAAGCGGAGGAGATTAGAGTAATAATAGATAAAAAAGAGATAAATGTAGATTCATCCTCTCCGCGCCCTCCAAAATGGTTAATCGATGAGGTCGGTATAGAATTGGCGGATCTGCTTGAAGCGGCAAAAAATAGTAACGAAAAAGTTATCAATTCATATCCTATATATAAAGTAGGTAGTTATAGAACAGCTGAAGCTAATCTTAAAGGTTACGGCAAACTTGTAATTTCGGTTTTGGATTTTGTAATATTAATGAATAAAAAAGGGTTAATAGATAATGAGACGCATAAAAAAGCAATTAAATATTTAGAAAAGCGGGATCGTAAATCGGGCAATGATTATAATTTATCTGTATTTGATAACCCTATATATTTTGATGATCTTGCCATAACATATCTTCAGGATATAAATATTTTAAAAAAAATATACAGAAGCCCCTTTAAACTCTTTATTCACAAATTGTTTGCCGAACGAAACGGATTGCGTATAAGCAACGCCGAGGAAGCGGAGAATACAATAAGTAGCCTTGATGAAATAAAATCCGAGTTACGCAAAGCGCTTATTGACAAAAAAATAATATTTTTACCGAGAAAAAATAATTATGACGATACGGAGGATATAAGCGATCTCCGTTTGTTTGCGCCTACATTTATATCTATGATTGAAGATGCCGGAAAGTGTGATGCCCTGTGTATAGACGAAGCTTTTATAAATCAACATACCCATTTAACCGATAAAGCGGGGAAAAAAGTCTTTACGATTTCCGTTTTGGATATTCTTTTTTATCTTGAAACCAATAAATTTATAAGCGCCGAAGAACGACAAAACGCTTTTTATAAATTACGAGAAGCAGGATTTGCATTTATACCAGTAATGCCTGATGAATTGGAAAACCATTTAAAAAAAATAGAAATAGATGACAAAGAAAATATAATTATTCCCTCCGAACTACGCGCAATAAAACAGAGTATAATGACGCTGCGAAGCGAAGAGCTAATTAACGATGAGAAAGATTTTGTATATATTCGTAATCTTCAATTGAATTGTATAAAAGCAATTAGGAATATATGGAAAAATAAAAATGTAACAGATAAAAAAGCGTTTTTAATATCAGAGTGGGTATGGAATAATATTATGCCCTTTGTTTGGGATTGTATGAAATATAAGCCAAAATTAAAAGAATATATCTATAATAATTTTTCCGCTTGCTTATCATTATTGTTTTATCCCATTTTTGATCTTTCGGCAGACAGATATAAATTATTTATAAGATGGTGTCAACTATGCGTAATAGAACCGCTTTTGCCTGCAAATTCCGACTTAATAGATAATTTTTTAAATCATTTTAAAACGGCTATAATCTCCATTATGGACATAGAGCATGGGAAACAGCTTATACCCTCTATAATAACAAATCAGCCCGCCTATATAAACCAGAAGCTTTTAGAAGACAAAAAATTTTTATCGGAATGTGAAATTGATTTCCCAATAAGAGATGTGTTGGAAATTGATGGCTCTCTAAAATTTGAATATAATAATTTATTTAATACGGTTCGCAAAGCTTTTAAAAGTAAAAAGCCGGCAACAATTTACAGCATTGACGGTAAAGAGGCTATAATAACAATTGAAAATAATAATGTAGTTTTTAAATTGCCGTCAAAGAAATTTGAAATTTTTGCCGAATATCTTTCTATACTTTCGCCGGATCGTAAAGTAAGATTAAAAGAATTACATCGTATAATCGGAAGAATGGAGCCGGATGATTTTTCTTCTTTTATTACAAAAGCAAAAATAGGCACATTTAGAAAGAAGGATATATACGTTTTATTTCGTCGGCAATCTATAAGCGTATTTGCCATACAAGATCGTATAAAAAGATCTCTTGCTACCACAAAATCTAAAGTTGAAGATTTAGCGCCGAACTCTTTGGATTATTATGAAAAATTTTGCGGACCAAATCCGAAAAACATGAAAGCAGATAAATATTTTTTAGATATACTAAGCAAATATAGAAAAAAATGGATCCGGAAAAATCTTGTTCAAGGTCTCGACATTGCTTTATATGGGGCTTTAAGAGATGATTTAATGCCGGGATTATGGACAAAAAAAATCGATTCGGATCTTCTTTGGGATGCATTAATAAAGTGTAAACCGGAAAGAGACCCTTTTAGCTTAATAGGGGCTCTTGATATAGCAATGCAGCGACAAAAAGATGAGCGGTATAGAAAATTTGCCGAAAAAGCCGTAAAAATGCTTATTGAAAATAAATTTATATCCGGCGGAATAGATTTTTACGAGCTGACGGCTGAATTATTCAAACTTATTTATAATAGAATAAATATATTGAAAGATAGCGCTGTTATGCCTCCTTATTGGAAACAAATAGCCTCTTGTATGCATGCAAGATTTATAATAAGCCAAACTCATAATTTTAAAATTAATTTTACGGAATTAAAAAAGTGGGTATCGGATGATTTGATATTACATACTAACGGACACTTTGCGAGTTTATTAGATTTAAGCGAAACTTTTTTTTATAATTCTATCCTTATGGGAAAAAACGTTTTACAAATGGAAGTTATGAATAACTTTATAACATTATATAATAGGTATAAAGCAAGAAATATTAATTTTCCTATGAGCGATGCCATTGAATCCGAATATCAAAAAATATTATCAAATTCCGAGTATGCCGGAGCTTTTGAAGATAAAAAAATAGAAACGAATAAAAAAACGCCTGAAAATATTATAAATGAAACTACGCAGGATACATCACCCCAACAGACAATAAAACTATCA
The DNA here is from genome assembly GCA_029939135.1 of Desulfobacterales bacterium. Taxonomy (GTDB): domain Bacteria; phylum Desulfobacterota; class Desulfobacteria; order Desulfobacterales; family JAFDMD01; genus JAFDMD01. Next base: position 2,566 of record JAOZTP010000082.1, on the reverse strand, counting down.
ACTAAATATGATAAAGGAAAAGATTTTTCTCAAAGCCTTGAAAATATCATTTCGGAAATGGATTTCAAGAATAAAGAGATTACAAGCGCCGAGTGGGCAAAGATAATAAATATAATATTATCTACATCTTCTACAAGCAAATATAAAGAGTTAACAACAGCTATTGTTAAAAAAGTAACTGAAGCTTCAAGTTTTATGAAAGAGAAAAATTCGGAACTTTATATTGAAAACCTGTTTCTTACTTTAATGATTGCCTGCGAATGCTTTAAGAATAAACAAGATAGGGAAAAATGGCTTAAAGAGCAGTTAATAAATATTGCTTATAGATTGCCAGAAGGAAAATGTTCCGAAAACTTTTTGTTTTATATTAGGGGTATAAAAAAAGTCGGCGATATTAAGAGTAATATATATAGCAGATGCGAGGCAATAGCGTCATGCGGATGTTTAGAAAACTAATAAGTTTCCGTGGAAAGCGGCTTTAACCGATTAAAATTTTTATCCGCTTTCTACGGAAACTTCATTATATTATTTTCAATAACCCGTCTTAACTTAAAACCCCTTGAACATTTTTATACAAAAAAGCATATTCGGCAATATAGCCTATCTCCGCGTCTGTTGTGCCGTGTTTAAAATCGACTTTTTCCGCTTTTAAGGTTTCGGCGTTTAAGGTTGCCGATATCTTATCATCTTTGTAAATAAAACGGTTATCCTTTTTTGTTAAAGAGGATATTTTGCCCTCTTTTTTGATTTTCATTATATTTTTGCCCTCAAAATAAAAACCAAAATCCGCCTCTTCAAAGCTTTCGCTTGTAAGATGAAATTTAGGCTTATCTTTGTATGGAGCGCCGGACGTAGGGCAAAATACCGTGCAATTTCCGCATTCGTTGCAAAAATCGCCTATGTTTAATATTTGATAATCCTGTTTTATGTTAACGGTTTTTACGGTTGTTATTTTGGTTTTACCGTTTATATTTTGAATTTTTTCGCAAGGCAGGGCAAACGGTTTTATTTTATACCATACGTTGCTTCTGTTGGGGCATACGGTAACGCATACTCCGCAAAATATATCGCATGCCAAACATCTTGAAGCTTCTGCCTGAGCCTGCTCCTTATTTAATGTTTTTACAAAAAGATTAAAATTCATTCTTTTTTCCGGCTTTATTTCCGGCAGGTCAAGCCCGAAACTTCGTCTCATTTTTGCTATTTTAAGTTTTTTATAATCCGGTTTTCTTTCATCTATAGGCATTATATCTATTTTGATTTTTTCGCCGGCTTTTCTTATTATTTCAAAAGCCGCTTTTTTCCCGTCCGCTATTGCGTTTATTAAGGTTGAAGCGCCTCTTATAACGTCTCCTCCGGCAAATATGTTTTTTATATTTGTCATTAAATTATCGGGATTGACGGTTAATTTTTTTTCGGGATAAAAATCGGCGTCTATTTGCTGCCCTATTGCTACGATTATGGTATCGGCTTTAATGGTAAATTTGGAATTTTCCATTTTTACAGGCTTTGGTCTTCCGCTTTTATCTGGCTCTTTTAACTCCATTTTACTTGCGGAAATGCCGATTGCTCTGCCGTCTTTAACCTGTATGGCTTCCGGCGAAGCGAGCTCGATTAATTCTATTTTTTCATCAAGCGCTTCGTTTATTTCTTCAATTCCGCAAGGCATCTGTTCTTTGGTTCTTCTGTATAAAATTGTAACCTCGTTATCTGGCGAAAGTCGCTTTGCTGTTCTTGCGGCGTCTATTGCGGAGTTTCCGCCGCCTATTATTATTATTTTCTTGCCGGTATCAATTTTTTTGTTCCGTTTTACGGCGCTTAAAAAGGTTAATTGATCGTAAACCCCTTTTGCTTGAATGCCGGATATATTTAAGGGAACGCTTTTTTGGGCTCCAGCGGCTATATAAACATAGTCGTTACTATTTTTTAAAGCGTTAAATTGTTCGGCGTTAATTTTTTTGTTTGTATAGGCTTTTACTCCGAGCGCAAGGATTGAGTTTATATCTTTATCAAGGCTTTTTTTATCAAGTCTAAAAAACGGGATTCCGTCCGCAGCCATTCCGCCCAAAAAACTTTTTGCTTCGTATATGCTAACTTCAAAACCGTTTAACGCCAAATAATGAGCGCATGAAAGTCCTGATGGACCTCCGCCGATTATTGCCGCTTTTAATCCGTTTAAAGCAGCCGGAGTTAATTCGGTTCTTTCGGAGTTTTCCGCGGCAAATCTTTTCAGCTCCCTTATCATAAGTGGCTTGTCATAATTAATTCTTACGCATTTTTCCGCGCATAGCCGATTGCAGACTTTTCCTTGAACGTTCGGCAAAGGATTATCCGCAATTATTGTAAAGTAAGCTTTTTCTATTTCCCCTTCCGATAGATAATTTATGTATTGGGGTATTTTTTGGTTTGCAGGGCATTGTGTTGCGCATGGAGCTTGGGCGCAGTCAAAATGTTTAAGTTTTTTGTCCGTTTTTACGGAATTGTATGGAAAGTTTGATTTTTTATAATGATTATCGTTTATTACTTTTTCGGCGTATTTTTGAAGGTTTTCCAAAGCCGCTTCTTT
>JAOZTP010000081.1 GCA_029939135.1 Desulfobacterales bacterium | reverse complement strand
TAAATTTGCCCATTATGCCGGATATAAATAAAAGAGGTATAAAAGCGGTCATTGTTGTGGCTATGGCGAGCGCTACGGGAGAGCCTACTTGAGAAAACCCGTCTATAACCGCATTTCGCGGGGATTTGCCCTTATCAAAATGGGTATAAACATTTTCGCCTATTATGATTGCATCGTCCACTATTATTCCAAGCGTCATAATAAATGCAAAAAGAGAAAGCATGTTGATTGTGGCGCCGTAAAAATCAAGTATTAAAAAAGCCGCCATAAATGATATTGGCAAGCCGAGAGCCACCCAAAACGCAAGGCGAAGGTTTAAAAAAATTGCAAGCATTAAAAAAACAAGAAAGATTCCCTGTCCGCCGTTTTTTAAAAGCAGGTCTATACGATCTTGTATCATTATGGAAAGATCAAACCATGTAGAAAGGGTAATTCCGGAAGGCATGTCATTTTGAATTTGCGCTATATAACTTTTTACGGTTTCGGCAATCTTTATCATATCCTCTTTATCTGTTCGATTTACCTGTATAAGCGCCGCGGGTTTTCCGTTAAATCTTGCTTGTATATCCGCATCCTCAAACCCGTCCGTAATTTCGGCGACGTCTCCGAGCGCCAAAACGGTTCCGTCTTGTAATGTAATTAAAGGGATTTTTTCAAATTCGGCTCCGGTATAACGCTCCCCTTTTGTTCTTAAAAGTATTTCGCCGGAAGAAGCTTTTATAACTCCTCCGGGCATATCCAAACTTTGAGTTTTTATAACCGCCGCTATATAATCGAATGTAATGCCGTACTCGCGCAATTTTTCTTCGGATATTTCTACGGATATTTCATAATCTCTAACGCCTACAAAGGATGCAAGCGATATGTCTGGAGCGGCTACAAGATCGTCTCTTATTTTTTCGGCGGTTTTACGCAAAAGTTTTTCGGAAACATCTCCGTAAACCGCAACCGTAATGGCGGGCTCGCGGTTAGCTATCTCTACTATAACCGGTTTTTTCGACTCTTGCGGAAATGTTTCTATAGAATCTATTTCGGTTTTTATATCGTCCTTAATCTTTTGTATATCGGCGTTGTTTTCCAACTCGGCTATTACCGAGCCATATCCTTCGTAAGCGGAAGATAAAATGCGGACAATTCCTTCTATGCCTTTTATTTTTTCCTCTATTTTTATACAGACGCCTTTTTCTACGTCTTCCGGAGCCGCTCCCTGATACTCTACGCCTATTTGTATCATATCGAGCTGAAATTGCGGCATTATTTCTCTTTTCATATTTAAAGCCGTAATAAGCCCTGCAACTATTACAAAAACCATTATAAGATTAACGGTAACTTTATTATCTATAGACCATTTCCCTAACGCTTTCATAATGTTTGCTACAATCCCTTTTTAGCTTCGGGCTTTTTGGGAGAAGAAGTTCTAACTTTCATGCCTTCCTGCGCTCCGTCAATATCCGTTTTTATTATAATATCTTGCTCGCTAATTCCGTTTATAATGTATGCGGCGCCTTTAAATCTTCTTATAATTTCAACCTGTTTTTTTACAAGCCGGTTGTTTTCTATTATATTAACCGTATTATTTTCTCGAATAAGATTTATGGGCAGAATATATACGTCGTTTATCCTCTTTCCTTTTATAAGAATTTTAACAAACATTCCGGGGCGCAATACCTCTCTGTTATTACTAAACTTTTCTTGACTTATTTCCACTACTACGGGAATAGTTCTTGTCCTAATATCGATTGCAGATTTTATTCTAACCGCTTTTGCTTGCCATATTATTTCATTTGGCAAATTATCGAAGACAATTTGGGCGTCAAGCGGCTTAATTTGAATATCCGGTAAAAACCATTTCAAATCTTTTTGAACTATATTGCCTGTAACTTCAAAGATATCCTCTTTATATAGGCTGAATAGGTATGTTCCGGGATTAACATATTCTCCCTTTTTTACGGCTTTTTTCAAAACATATCCGTTAAAAGGAGCGGTTATTACGGTTTTTTCAAGTTGAAGTTCCGCCTGTTTTTCCGCGGCTTCCGCCATGTCTTCGCCGAACATCATCTCCCTTTGACGCAAAGACGACGCTTTAAGCTGATAACTGAGGTTTTCAAGATTATTAAGGCTTCTAAGATAAACCTGCTCGGCTTTATCAAGAGCGCTTTTCGCTATAACCTTTCTTTCAAAAAGAGTTTGAAAGCGCATAAATTCCGCCCTTGCCAACCGAAAATCATCCTGCGCTATGCTTGCGCTTGCGTGCAGATTTAAAATATCCTGTTCAAAAGCCTCAAGCGCCTCCTCCACTTTCATTCTGCCGGCATACGCGCTTTCCAACCCGAGTTCAAAAGCTCGTCTGTCTATTGTAAGCAGTTTTGTTCCTTTGGCGAAATATTCGCCTTCTAGAAGATAAGGGGACTCGTTAGTTATTTTTCCGCTTACTTCGGCTATAAATTTTATAGACTCTTTCGGCTCTATAGTTCCGTACGTTTCTACCATCATGTCAACCGATTCCGGCTTTGCGGAAAATGTTTCCACAAGCGCTTCTTTTTCAACCCTCTTGGTTTTTTTAACCTCCGGCTTCAATACTGTAAGAAGAAAAGCGACAAAACATGCAAACGCTATGACTATCAATATCTTTAATTTATTATTCATACTTTTTTATTATGTTATACCAAAATCTTATGTTCGATAATTATTATGATTAAAACGGACCTCTTGGAAATAGAAGATAAAAAAAAAAGAATCAAGGAATTTATTATTTCTCGTTTTGACGGATAAAATAGAAAGGATTTTTTTTTGCTATGCGGACGGTGGAAATAATAAAGAAATTTCTCGCTTTGCTCGACAAAGCAGGCTTTTTATTCTTGCTATGGGGACAGCGAAAACAATCCCGTCAAAAGCAAAAAAGCCGAAGCTTCTTGTAAAACCTACAAAAAACTCCGGCTTTTTATTTACAAAAAAAATCGTTGCGCAACAAAAAAATTTGTTTATTTGCAAGGCGCGTGAAAATTTTAACCGCAGGAATATATTAAATATTTCGAGAGTTAAAATTTGAGCGCAACGCAGAAAATAAGCAAAATATGAAACGATAAAATGATAAATTTGCCGGATAACAAAGTAGTTTGTTTTTTTTCAACGCCGCAAACGGGCAAACTACGAAGTTATCCGCCGTCAAATTTAGAGTATGGTATAACCTGGCCCCCCCCCCCCCTCTGGACACGTCCATTTGATGTTCTGATACGGATCTTTTATTTCGCAGGTTTTACAATGCAGACAATTAGAAAAATTAACGCTTAATTGCGGCTCTCCGCCGCCGGCGTCTGTTTTTAATTCGTAAACTCCGCCGGGGCAGAATCTAACGCATGGGCAGTTATATGTTTTATAACATGCAGTTACGCAAAGTTTTGTATCATGTATTATTAAATGGCAGGGCTGATCTTCGCGATGTATTGTTTTGGAAAGAAATACTCCGGTCATTTTATCGATATACAATGTATCGTCATATTTATGTTTCTCTTTTTTTATGCCGCTTTTTGATTTGTCTGTTAAGGTTTTATAATCCGGCTCCAAAGACATAGGGTCTTTTAAGCCTTTTCCTTTTGTGAGATACTGCGCTCCAAGATGTAAAAATTTTAAAATTCCTTTTTTCGATACCGCCTGCGCAAAATTTCTTCCTTCGTATATTTCGGCTTTTGCCCAACTTTTTTCAAATAAGTCCTTATATGAATTTAAGCTTGCGCTACTCCAATCGACATTTTCCAAAGCGTCAATAATGGCGTCCGCCGCAATTATCCCAGAATGCATTGAAAGATGTATTCCTTTTAATCCGGGGGAGTTCTGAAAGCCGGCGCAACCTCCTATAAAAACTCCTCTGTCAACAGCAAGTTTCGGCATAGAGTAATAGCCGCCTACGGCTACTGTTCGCGCCCCTTGAGCTATAACTTTGCCATTTTTTATTATTTCTGCAATAAGAGGATGTTTTTTAAATTTTATAAATTCGTCGTAAATATCAAGCTCGCAGTCTTCATAAGAAAGCCCGATTATAAGCCCGAGCGCCGCCCGATTATTTTTCATTTCGTAAATAAAGCCGCCGCCTACGGTATTAAGCCCTAAAGGATAACCGAGCGTATGTATATCGTTGCCTTTGCTTGTTTTAAAATAATTATCCTCTTGTAGCTCTATTACCTCTTTTATTCCGGTTTCAAAAACTTGAGGCATGTTTTTATCGAAAAGGTTTAATTTTTCGGCTATGCTTTCAACAAGGGAGCCTTTTGCTCCTTCGGCAAAAACGGTTATTTTTGCCAGTAGGTCTATCCCTGGCTCAAAGCTTTCTTTTTTGTTTCCGTCTTTATCTAATCCTTTGTCTCCTGTGCGAACTCCGGTTATTGCTTTGTCGTCTTTTTCAAATAGAACTTCGACTCCCGCAAAACCGGGAAAGATATTAACTCCCATGCCCTCGGCAATATCTGCAAGCCATTTGCAAAATTTGGAAGAGCTTATGATATGAAATCCGCTATTGTGCATATATTTTGGAGTCTTCGGAGACTTATACGCCTTGTTTTTTGTTAAAAAATAAAATTCGTCTTCTCGGACGTCCGCTTCTATGGGGCATCCTTTCTCTTTATAATCAGGAAGCAACGCCTTTAAAGCTATAGGGTTTAATACCGCTCCGCTTAGGGCATGCGATCCTATTTCGGCTCCTTTTTCTATAAGAGCGACTTCTATTTCTCTGTCTTGCTCTTTTGCAGCCTGCATAAGTTTGATAGCGCAGGACAAACCGGCAGGACCTCCGCCGACAATAAGGACGTCAAAATTTATTGATTCGCGTTCCATGTATGTTATCTCCTTTTTTATTTTATTCCTAATATAATGTCTTGATAGCGTTATATTTAATATTTTTTTTATGCGGCTTTAAAAATAAAGTAAAATCAAAAAGTATGTTATAAATGAGTATTGGGCTGATAATTGTATTTCTATATTTTTATATCTTTGATACTATTATTATATTTTCCAATAAAATCAATATCAAATTTTAATTCCGTTTATTATAGGCAACGGACGAGTCTTAATAAGCATTTCAAACGTCGGGGTAGTATGCAGCCGAAATTAACAGATGATAAGGTTTATATATGGCGGGTCTGTTTTGATCTTTTTTATAATCGGCTTTCGGATATAAAACGGATGTTATCTGCCGAGGAGATAAAAAGAGCCGAGCAATTTTATTTTGAAAAAGATAGAAGAAGGTTTATTGTTCATAGGGGCTTTTTAAGAAGTATTTTAAGTCGTTATTTAAATGTTTTGCCTGCCGATATAAAATTTAATTATCAAAAACAGGGCAAACCGTTTATCGATACAAGCCCGCCGATATTTTTCAATTCTTCTCATTCAAATAATATAGGGTTGTTTGCGGTATCCGGAGCGGATTCCGTAGGGGTTGACGTTGAATTTGTGCGTTCTTTAACTGATATAAAGCTTTTAACAAAACGTTTTTTTACGCCGGAAGAATGTAGGTTGATTTTTTCTTTGCCGGAAGCTGAAAGAATAGAAAAATTTTTTGTAATATGGACTTTAAAAGAGGCGTATCTTAAAGCAACGGGAGAAGGGCTTGCAGGACTTCAAGATATTGCCATAAAATTTGACGAGCAAAAAGAACCGATTGTTTTTTATAAAAAAAAGATGTTGTCCACTTTAGAATGGACTGTCCGATGCCTTAAATTTGGGGAGGATTATTACGGAGCGACGGTTATTAAAGCGGATAGAGTAAAGACTATATTTTTAAACGGCGATTTCTCGCCGCTCCTGACATTATAGGCTTTTAATTAAGAGATTTCTCCCTTTGGTTCGAAATGACACGCAAAAAAAAGGCTCGCCGAAATAACAAGCAAAAAAAAAAGCCTGCTTGTCATTTAGAGCAAGCGAGAAATCCTTTTATTGTTTTCGCCGCCTTTAGTAAGCCTTTGCAAAAATAACCTGTTTGTCCGCAGGGTTTCCGCAACAGATACATTTTCCTTTTTTATTTTCTCCGTCCGAAGGAATGCAGCGGATAGTCGCTTTTAAATCCTCTTTTATCGTTTTTTCGCATTCCGAATTTCCGCACCAGCCTGATAAAGCAAAGCCTCCATGAATTTCCGGCTCTTTTTTGTTTTTTGGGGTGAAAAATTTATAAAAATCTTTTTTATTTTCGATTGTAATAGTGTTCTGTTTTCTAAAATCAGTCGCTTTTTGAAGCATGTTTTGTTGTATATCATCTAATATATCGGTTATATTATTTATAAAATGCTCTGTATTAATAGATTTTTTTTCGGAATGTTTTTTATCTCTTCTTGCCATAAAAACGGAATTTTTTTCAATATCTCTCGGACCTATTTCAACGCGTAGAGGGATCCCTTTTTTTATCCATTCCCAGCCTCTTGCTCCGCCTATATCTCGTTTGTCTGTTTCAACCGATATTTTACGCCCGCAGTAGTATTTTTTGCTAATAGCTTTTGCAACGTTATCGGTATATTCCAAAACTTTGCTTTTTTCGGCGTCGTTTTTAAAAATAGGCATTAATACTACTTGAGACGGCGCTACTTTGGGCGGAATTATTACTCCGTCGTCGTCTCCGTGAGTCATTATAACGCCTCCGATAAGTCGCGTAGAAACTCCCCAAGAAGTAGTCCAAACGAGTTCTTCGGTTTCATTGACTGTTTGATATTTAATATTCGAAGCCTTTGCAAAATTTTGTCCCAAAAAATGAGATGTGCCTGACTGTAGCGCTTTTTTGTCGGACATCATAGCCTCTATACATAGGGTTTCTTCTGCTCCGGGAAATTTCTCCGCTTCGGTTTTTCTTCCTTTTATTACGGGAATTGCAAGATATTCAGACGCAAATTTTTGGTATATATCAAGAATTTTAAATGTCATTTCAAGCGCCTCTTTTTTTGAAGAATGGGCGGTATGCCCCTCCTGCCATAAGAATTCCGTAGTTCTTAAAAAGATTCTTGTTCTCATTTCCCATCTTACCACATTTGCCCACTGATTTATTAACAAGGGAAGGTCTCTGTAGCTTTTTATCCATCTTGAAAAGGATTCGCCTATTATGGTTTCGGAAGTGGGTCTTACTATAAGGGGTTCTTGCAATTTACCTGCCGGAGCAAGCGAGCCGTCATCTTGCTTTTCTAATCTATGATGGGTAACAACGGCGCATTCCGTAGCAAAGCCTTCTACATGTTTTGCCTCTTTTTCCAAAAAGCTTACAGGGATAAAAAGGGGGAAATAAGCGTTTTTTACGCCGCATTCTTTAAACATGTCGTCTAATATTTTTACCATGTTTTCCCATAAAGCGTATCCCCAAGGCTTTATAACCATACATCCTCGCACTGGCGATTTTTCCGCCATATCGGACGCTTTAACCGCCTCTTGATACCACTGCGGATAGTTTTCTTCCCTTGTGGGACTTATGCCATTTTTTTTTCCCATGTTATCTCCATGTTTCTCTCTTTTATTATGTTTTTACGCCGCGTTTGTTTTGTTTATATTCAATGAAAGCCAGTTGTATAACAAGGCGGTTTGTTCGCTTTTAAAACGAAAAAATTTTTAACCGCAGGAATACTAAAAGTATTTCAAGGATTAAAAATTTTTTTGGACGCCCGAAACGGGCATAAAACAAAGTTAAAAAGCGGGCTTTGATAACGCGTTATTAATATCTTCCTGAATCGTTTTTACCGTATCTACCGGATTTTTGGAACGGCTTATAGGTCTTCCTATTACGAGATAATCGGCTCCGTTTTGTATTGCCTGATTCGGCGTGGCAATTCTTTTTTGATCATCTTCGGGAATATTTTTACCAGGTCGTATTCCCGGAGTAACTACGGCAAAGTTATCCCCTAAATCTTGTCTTAATTTGGGGACTTCAAGCCCTGATGAAATTATTCCGTCGCATCCTATTTCCAAAGACCGTTTTGCTCGCATATAAACAAGATCTTCTATTGTGCCTGTTAATCCCATCGCACGCATATCATCTTCGTCAAAACTGGTAAGAACCGTAACCGATAAAATTTTTATTCCGTTTTTTACTTCTACGGCAGCCCTTAAAATAGGATCGTTTCCATGCACGGTTACAAAATCTACATTTCTACTTTTTAGCCCGTTTATGGCAAGTTTAACCGTTTCTGGCACGTCAAATATTTTAAGATCGCACATAACTTTATAACCGCGTTCAACAATCATATCTATTACGGGAAACCATCCGTTTATAAATAACTGCAAACCGACTTTATAAAATTTTATATGATCGCCGAGTTTATCCAACCATCTTTCGGCTTCCTGTTTTGAATTTACGTCAAGAGCGAAAATAACTCTTTCGTTTAAAGGAATATCCTTATGTTTCATAATGCCTTCCATGGTTATATATTATGTATAATTTTTTATTAGTAAAAAGCGGCTCTTAAAAAACTTGTTCTATCAATTTTTTTATATTTTTAATAACTTTTTAATTGTTAAGTCAATAAAAAAATGCTTATGAACCCCGCCTATTAATATTTACGGTTTAATATATGGTTGCGAAAAACAACTTGTTATTACTCAATAGATTTCGCGCATCTAAAGCCGGTATCGTTAAACCAATAAGCGGGATTTCCCCATCTTCTTTTTGATGTTCTTGCGTTATCCTTTGCCCAAGCGCCCCAAGCGCCGCCTCCGCGTATTGATTTTAAAGAGCTTCTTTCGTTTCCCGCCGCATTCCATTTGGTATTTAAAAATCGTTGTTCCGGTTTTGCGTTATCTTCGGGACCTTGCGGATTTATGCTAACTTTGTTTATATCCGCCTGCTCGTAATAGTATCTGTCATACCAGTCGTTTGTCCATTCATAGACTCCGCCGCCCATGTTAAAACAGCCGTATTCGCTTACGTTTGCCGGAAAAGCGTCCGCTTCATAAGATTGAAAAGTCTCATCTTTGATCAAAAAATGATTATTTCCGCTAACGCCCCAAGGATACTTATTGTTTTTTGTTCCTTTTGCGGCTTTTTCCCATTCCGCTTCCGTAGGCAGTCTTTTACCCGCCCATTTTGCATAAGCGGATGCGTCTTGCCATGTTACAAAACGAACCGGATGGTTATCCTGCAGTTGTTGATAACCCCGTTTCCAAGGTCCATTCGGTTGATAGCCCGAATCTGATACAAATTTTTGAAATTGGGCGTTTGTAACCTCGTAAACGTCAATCAGATAATAATCCAAATAAACTTTATGTTCCGGCTTTTCATTATAGCTTCCGTTATTATCGCCTATTATAAATTCGCCGGCATCAATAAAAACCATTGCCGAGTTATCTTTTTTGTTTATATATTGATTTTTTTCCAGAATAATTATTTTTGGCAAGTTCTTATTTTCATGCTCGGAAGCGGAAACATAAGAAGTGTCTTTTAAAAATAAAAAGAGGGTAAAAATTAAAATAGTAAAGCATATATTTCTTGTCAATTTTTTATCAAGCTCAGTTTTATACATTTATTTATACCTGTTTTTTAAT
>JAOZTP010000080.1 GCA_029939135.1 Desulfobacterales bacterium | reverse complement strand
AATCCTTTCAAAGGATTCTAAAAAACGGAGGTTTTAAAATGGCGGATAAATATTTCATAGAGCCGGATATTAATTTTATAAACGAGATTAAAAAACTCGGCGGAGATTCTTTAAAAAAATGCTTTCAATGCGCTACCTGCTCGGTAGTCTGCCCGATCTCCCCCGATAACAAACCGTTTCCAAGAAAAGAGATGATTGCCGCTTCTTGGGGTTTAAAAGACAGACTCGTTTCAAATGCAGATATATGGCTTTGCCATCAATGCGGAGACTGTTCTACCATGTGCCCCAGAGGCGCAAAACCGGGAGACGTTTTAAGCGCTGTCCGGTCTTATGCTATTTCCGAATATGCAACCCCAAAATCATTTGCAAAAATGGTAAATGATCCGGGCAAACTTCCTCTGCTGCTTATAATACCTACCATAATCTTTATAATTATAGGCATGATAACCGGTCAGTTCAGTTTCTCGCCCGCTCCAGGCGAAATTGTTCAGGCAAAAATATTTACTCCTTTGCTTGTGCAGATAATCTTTCCGATACTAACCCTGATTGCGCTGGCGTCATTCGGTATAGGCTTAAAAAAGTTTTTAAACGATATTCATCAAAACGCTATAGACTCTGGCTTCACGGATAAAAAATTAAATACGAGCAGCGTTATATCCAGTCTTTTTAAAATCCTACCTACGATTTTAAAACATGACAAATTTTCAGAATGCAGCGAAAATAAAGATAGAGCAACAGCTCACATGCTGGTTTTATATTCCTTTATCGGACTTTTTATAGTTACCACAATATTTTTTATTGTCTTGGACTTTTTCCATATACCCGGTCCATATTCGCAGAGCAATCCGATTAAATGGCTCGCTAACATAAGCGGAGTCGCTCTTATAATGGGCAGTATAATGATGATAAAAAGCCGTCTCGGGAAAACAGATCAGACTTCAAGTTATAAAGACTGGTATCTTTTATATCTTATTTTCGGACTCGGATTTACAGGAATGCTGACCGAAATAGCAAGACTTATAGGCTTTGCCGGAACCTGCTATATTTCATATTTCATTCATCTTATTTTGGTATTTAATCTTATCGTTTTTTTACCCTATTCAAAAATGGCGCATATAGTTTACAGAACTTTGGCTATGGCGCATTCGGAATATATAAAACGATAACTCAAACAAAATAAAATGTTTTTAAAAATAAAAAAGGAGAAGACGGGCGTCTTCTCCTTTTTTTGTCAACCTTTTTTCATTAAAAACCGTTGACCCGAATGCAAAAGGATACAATTATGACCAATTACAACTTCTACCTTGTTGAAAAACAAGCCCCGCTTGCTTGGATATGGCTTAATAGACCCCAAAAAAAAAACTCCCTTAACATGCCCGCATGGGAAGAACTTAAGCCGATATTTAAAAAAATAGACGCTGACGACGAAATAAAAGTAGTCCTTATCGCCGGTAAAGGAGACTCCTTTTCTACAGGAGTAGATCTGGAAATGATACAAAATCTGCCAGAACTTAAAAAAGCCGCTTCCGGACCACGATTAAAGCTCTTTGAAAGAATATGCGGTTTTCAGGAAGCAATAACAAGCATAGAAAAATCTAAAAAGCCGGTAATAGCGGCTATACATGGCTACTGCGTAGGAGCGGGGCTTGATATGGCTACGGCATGCGATTTTCGGCTTTGCAGCAAAGACGCCCTTTTTTCAATAAAAGAAACCGCCATGGGTTTTGCGCCGGATATAGGAGTATTACAACGCATAAGACACATAACCGGAGCCGGTATTGCAAGAGAACTTGCTTTTACTTCAAAAGTTTTTGACGCGGCTTACGCAAAAGAGATATTCTTGGTTAACCGAGTATATAACGACTTTAATCTAATGATCGAAGGAGCTAAAAAAACAGCCGAAGAAATAGCCGCAAATCCGCCTCTTGCTGTGCAGGCTACAAAGGATGTTATGAACTACTCCAACGGAAAATCGGTTGAAGACGGACTAAAATATGTAGCCTCAATATGCTCCAATTTAATACCTTCGGCAGACCTTTTTGAAGCTATATCCGCATTTATGGAAAAAAGAAAACCGAATTTTAAAGGAAATTAAATAACAAAGTAGCTTGTTTGTTTGCAAGGCTTGCTAAAATTTTAACCGCAGGCTTATTATTAATAATTCGAGGATTAAAATTTGAGCATAACGCCGCAAACGGGCAAGCCGCGAAGTTATTCGCCGAAATTTAAACAAACATATCCTTCAACTCTTCGGTGATAACAATAGGTTTTCCGGATTTATCCGTTAAAACAAACGTAACATCGGCATCCGCTGCGGTTTTGCCAGCCTCTTTCAGTATTACATTCTGAGATAAAGTGATACTCTTATTGCCTATTTTTTTAACAGAGGTTTCTACCCCTATATTTTGCCCCATAGTTGCTGGCATTCTATAATTTATATTTATATTTACCACTACAAAGCTTATCAGATTCTTTTTAAAAAAATCTGAGTTTATATGGCTTTCGTACGCTTCCCATCTTGCTTCTTCCAAAAATTCCAAATAGCGAGCGTTATTTACATGCCCATAAAAATCCAAATGATAGCCTCTTATCTTTATTTCGGTATATTTTTTTCCATTCCTTCCCTTCCTTTAAATTTAGGCGGATAACTTCGCAGTTTGTCCGTTTGCGGCATTTCCACTTGCTGCGCTTATCAAAATGACAAGCAAAAACGATTACTCGTCGTCATTTCGAGCAAAACGAGAAATTCCTTTATTATTTTCATAATCATTATTTTTTCCGGCTATTTTTTTTAGTCATAGCGTTTCCTCTTTTCTTTATAACTACGTTGCATAATAAAAAGTATCTATCCCAAACAAAATTTCTTGCATAGGTTATTTTTTTTTGCAACATGATATTAATAATATACTTTTAAAAAATATATAAGGAGTTTTCTTGACATTTTTCGTTTTATTAAATAATTCCATCTTAATAAAAAATTTCATTATAATTTTAAATAAAAAAAAAAATAATTATATTGCGGCATAGAGGCTGCATATAATTAAAATTTAAACGGTTCAATCATTAAATATAAGAGAACATAATGGCAAACGTCATATCCATAACAAACCTTAAAGGCGGCGTTGGAAAAACTACCACAGCAATCAATCTTGCGGCTTCTTTTGCTATTCTTGAAAAAAAAACGCTTATTATCGACTGCGACCCTCAAGGAAACGTAAGCTCGGGATTAGGGATTAACAAAAACGTAGTTTCAAAAGATATTACCGACGTTTTTACCGGCAAAATCAATATTTACGACGCAATACATGATACCTCTTTGAATTATCTGAAATGTATTCCCGCAAAATTTAATCTTTATAATATAGAAAAATTTATCCCAAAGAGCAAAAGTAATCCGGAAACAATATTAAACGATAAAATCAAGGGGCTACATGCCATTTACGATTATATAATTATAGACACTCCATGCGCCGTTAATTTTTTAACTAAGTCTGCCCTTTGCGCTTCCGGCTGGGCGCTTATTCCCATAACCTATTATCTTTACACTATAGATATACTGGAAGCTACCCTCGCTAATATTAAAAATATTAAAAATAATCTTAATCCCTCTTTAAATGTGGCGGGTCTGCTTCTTACCATGTATGATAAAAAAAATTATATATCGGAAGATTTTTCTAATGATATGTTTGCCGATTTCAATAAACTCATCTTAAAAACGGTTATTACTTACGATTTAAAGCTTCACGAAGCATTAGGATGTAACAAACCAGTAGCCCTTTACGATATTATGGCAAAAAGCGCGGAAGCTCATTTAAAACTGACTGATGAAATCGAAAAAATTATAGATAAGAATAAAAAAAAAAACGCTTATGAAGTAATAAAACCATGGGAACGCGGTAATGCAAAAATTGATCGTCTTTCAACAAAATGATAGCGGCGAAAGCAAGATAATGGGGATTGAAAAGTACGGCGGGAATATTTTTTCTTTAAAGCGAATAAATATTAACGAACCTGCCCCTGTTTTGATAGAGGATTCTTCAGAATTTTTACCGAATAAGATTGAGGCGGATATTGTTCTTGATTATTTAAAACATCCTGATCTTTCGTCAGATCTTGCCTTGTTATGTGTAAAAGAAAAAATTCCGCTTATTGCTTCAAACAAAAAGATTAAAGGTAAAAACATTTTTATTCCGCCTACCTGCTGCGGTCTTGCCAAAAATAAAATACTCGGAGATTACGGATCTCTTTTCGGAGCGCCGGAATTTAAAGTTTTTATGAATAATAATATTATTAAAGATATTAAAATATTACGCGGCGCGCCCTGCGGAGCTACATGGGAAGCCGCAAAACAAGTAAAAGGATTAGATTATATTGAGGCTTGCAGAGCTATAGGCTTAAAAACTCAGTTTTTCTGCACTGCGGACCCGGCAGGATGGGATCCTTTATTTGGTAAAAGTCCGGTTCATTTTGCGGCGGATATCCATTCTGCGGCTTTAATGAAAGCGGTTAAAAATGAAATCTCCATAACTAAAAGTTAGACTATTATATTTGCATCTTAATTATAATCTCATGAAACATATAACAAATAATATAGCGACCTCTCCCTTTATATTTCTGGGCGAAAAAACTCTCGAAATTATAAAAAAACTCGGCAGAGTTGTAATCCTTTTTGCAAAAGGGCTTTTTTTCGGTTTTATCCCGCCTTTTCAGTTTTCAAAAATCATATATCAAATATATTTTATCGGCGCAAAGTCTCTTCTGCTAATCTGCCTTATCGGATCATTTACAGGAATGGTATTGGGACTTCAGGGATATTATACTCTCGTTAAATTCGGAGCCGAAGGAATGCTTGGAACAGCCGTAGCTCTTTCTATAATAAGAGAATTAGGTCCCGTTTTAACCGCTCTTATGATAACGGGCAGAGCAGGCTCGGCTATAGCTGCGGAACTTGGGATTATGAGAAATTCGGAGCAGATTGACGCTTTAAAAACTATGAATATAAATCCTATTCGCTTTCTGATAAGCCCTAAAATCATAGCTTCTATTATAAGCTTTCCCTTATTAACCGCAGCCTTTGACGTAGTAGGAATTTCAGGCGGTTTCATTACGGGCTCGCTGCTATTAGATATAGATACAGGAACCTACTTTTCTTCCATTCAATCAAATCTTGCAATAAGCGATATTGCGGGAGGATTTATAAAGTCGATAGTTTTTGCCTTTCTTGTTGCAGGCATATGCTGTTATTATGGATATTATACCCATAAAACAGGAGGCGGTTTCGGAGCCAAAGGGGTAAGCCAATCTACCACATCCGCCGTAGTAACATCATCCGTTTTTATAATGGCGGTAGATTATGTTTTAACCTCCTTTCTTTTATGACGCATAAAACTGATATATATGCTTAAAGAATTAACGCTTTAAAATAGTTAAAAACCCGCTCCAACGAAGAGGCTACATCGCCGGATCGGAGGGAAAATAATTAATTCGTATATTAAAAGGAAATTTCGCCGTATAACAAAATAGTTTGTTCGTTTTAAAGGCGAAAAAAATTTTTAACCGCAGGAATACGCAGAGTATTTCGAGGATTAAAAAATTTTTTCAACGCCCAAAACGGACAAAATACAAAGTTATACGCCAAAATTTAAAAATAATGAGTAAAGAAATTATAACATTTAAAAATGTAGTAAAATCTTTCGGCGCAAATCTTGTGCTTGATAAAGTCAGCTTCAGCATATTTAAAGGCGAGATTACCGCTATAATAGGAAAAAGCGGAATAGGAAAAAGCGTTATTTTAAAACATATTATCGGGCTTTTGAGTCCGGATTCCGGAGAAATCCTATTTGAAGGAAATTCTCTTTCCAACATCAGCGATAAAAAAAAGAGCCTGTTTAAACAAAAATGCAGTTATATGTTTCAGGGCAACGCTTTATTTGACTCTATGACTGTTTTTGATAATATAGCTCTGCCTTTAACGGAGACTACAAAATCTCCTATTTTTGAAATAAAAAAAAAGGTTGAAGATATTATGGAAAAGCTTGATTTGAAAGGTATAGGAAATAGATACCCTGCTCAGCTTTCCGGCGGCATGCAAAAAAGGGTCGCTTTGGCGAGAGCCCTTATTACCGAACCTGAAATCCTTCTTTTTGACGAGCCTACTACGGGGCTTGATCCTATCAGAAAAAAAGAGGCGCATCGTATGATTTTCGATTATAAGGATAAATTCGGATTTACCGGAGTTGTGGTAAGCCATGAAATTCCGGATATTTTTGAAATCTCTCAGCGTATTGCTATGATAGATAATAAAAAAATTATTTTTGAAGGAACTCCCCAAGAGATTGTAAAAAACGATCATCCTGTTATAATTGAGTTCCTATCTAAATAATCGGAGAATGTATGAAAAAAAAACGAATTGAATTTATTGTAGGATTATTTGTTATTGCAGGTTTTATCTGTATAGGATATTTAACTGTTCATCTCGGCAAAATGGAGCTTTGGGGCGGCGACTATTATAAAATTTACGGAAAATTCGGCTCGGTCTCCGGACTTAAAGAAGGATCGTTTATCGAAATGGCGGGAGTAAGAATAGGAAAAGTGGAAACTATAGAATTAGACGACGATACTTATACCGCTTTAGTCCAAATGAAAATCAATAATAATGTAGCGCTATCCGAAGATGTTATAGCTTCCATTAAAACCGCCGGCATTATAGGCGATAAATACATTAAAATCTCCCAAGGGGGATCAGATATTCAACTTAAAAACAAAGAAATGATAACCGAAACAGAATCGGCTTTAGATATTGAAGAGCTTATTAGTAAATATGCTTTCGGAGGATTATAAAATATGAATTTAAAAAAAATATTATACATTCTTTTCCCGCTAATTTTATGTTTTAGCATGCCTGTTTTTGCGACGCAGCCTATAGAAAAAATCTCTGCCGAGCCTTTGGAAAAATTAAAACAGGTTTTTGATAAAGGGATTGAAATAATAGCAAGCGATTCTAATTCCACTTTAGACAATAACGAAGTAGTAAGAGATCGTTTATGGGAAATCATCAACGATTTATTCGATTTTAACCGAATATCTATGCTTGCAGTCGGACCAAACTGGAAAAAATTTACGGAAAAAGAAAAAAAAGATTTTACAGGGGTTTTCACCGAGTTTCTCGGAAATACATATTTGGATAAAATCCAAGAGGCTTATCATAAGGATAAGATAAAATATTTAAAACAGAATATTATAAATGAAAAAAAAGCGGCTGTTTCAACCCTTATATTAAGAAAAAATACCCAAGTTCCCGTAGATTATAGTATGATTAAAATAAACGGAACATGGAAGGTTTATGACGTTAAAATAGAAGGAGTAAGCCTTGTTCAAAATTACAGAAATCAGTTTGCCAACATCCTATTAAACGAATCGCCGGAGAAATTAATTGAACGTATTAAAAAAAAAATATTAAATAGTTAAGGAGAAATTTATAAAGCGCTATGAAAATAAAATATAAACTTATAAATGCCGCTCTTTTTATATTTATTTTAACCTCTTTTTTTATTCCCTCATATTCCAATGGTTCCGAACCGAAAAAGGAAAAGGGCGATACATCTTACGAAGAAAAAATATTTACCGAAATTAATGAAGATTACTCGAACGCTCCAAAAATATCCGATCCTTTTATATTAATAAATAAGGCTTTTTTCCATTTTAACGACAAATTCTATTATTACCTCTTAAAACCTGCCGCAAAAGGATACGATTACATTATGCCGGACATTTTTCAAAAAAATATAGATAACTTTTTTAACAATATATCGGCTCCTATCCGGCTTGCAAATTGTCTATTACAAGGAAAATTTCAAAAAGGAGCGGAGGAGTTCAGAGGTTTTGTTATAAACAGCTCCGTAGGTTTATTCGGTTTTTTTAATCCCGTAAAAATTAAAAAAGCTTCTGAAGAGGATTTCGGACAGACCCTTGCAGTCTATGGCGTAAACAACGGCTTTTATCTTGTTCTTCCTTTTTTAGGACCTACTACCGCAAGAGATACTATCGGCAACGCCGCAGATTATTTTCTCCATCCCTTTTCATATCTTGAAGATACCGAAGTTCGGTTAGGGATTAGAGGCTTTAAAAAGCTAAATCATACCTCTTTAGACCCGGAAAAATATAAAAATCTAATGAAATCCGCAATAGATCCGTATGAATTAATGAAAGATGGATATTTGCAGATGAGAGCGGAGAAAATCAAAAAATAAAAATTTTGTCGGATAAATTTACGGTTCGCCCGTTTGCGGCGTTGAAAAAGTTTTTTAATCCTCGAAATACTACATGTATTACTCCGGTTAAAAAACTTTTTCGCCTTGCAAATAAACAAACCGCTTTCCTGGCCGACAAAATTTAAAAAGCAAATAAAACAGACTTTTCAATCAAACATTTCTTGCCCCGAAAATAGCCGTTCCTATACGAACTAAAGTAGAGCCGTATTTAATAGCCATTTCAAAATCTTGCGTCATTCCCATAGACAAGCGCTTCATACTTACATTCTTAATATCAAGCTTTTCTATATTCTTTGAAAGCCGGTATAATCCATTAAAATAAGGAGCGACTTTTTCAGAATTATCAAAAAAAGGGGGCATAGTCATAAGCCCGCGGATAGATACGTTCTCAAACTTGCTTATCTCCTTTATAATAGATTCGGCTTCGTCAGCTTCTGTACCGGATTTTGTAACTTCGCCGGATATATTTACCTGAATCAATATATTTTGAACCTTATTAATCTTTGCCGCCTCTTTGTTTAAAGCCTTTGCCAGTTTTACCGAATCTACGGAGTGAATAAGATCAAAAAGTTTAACCGCATATTTTGCTTTATTAGACTGAAGATGCCCTATAAAATGCCAACTTATAGGAATATCGGCAAGCTCCTTTATCTTTTTTCCCGCTTCCTGTATATAGTTTTCTCCAAATATATTACAGCCGCAATCAAAAGCCTCTTTTATCTTGCGAGCGGCAATTGTTTTAGATACCGCTACAAGAGTTACATCTTCCGGCTTCCGTCCGCATTCTACCGCCGCTTTTTCAATTCTTTCTTTTATATTATTTATACGTTCTTTCATTTTTATTTTAACTATCCCTTATTATTTAAAGCAAAATGATATATCTATTTCTATAATGCGCTTCCAAGCACCTTATAACCCTCTTCCTTTATTTATAACCTCGCTGATATTTTATACATCCTATTTTTTGCAAAAGCAAATCAATAGAGGGTTTAACAGGTTATTTTTTAACGATAACTTATCAGGTTGTCAAATTTTTTATCTTGAAAAACTCGAATATGTAAAAACAAACATAAAAATATACGCCGCTTTATACCAACTAAAACTCTCTTTCTCTACTCCTATCCTCCTTATTTTAAAAAAAAAGGCTACTTTGGGTCAGGTGAAGTTATTTTTACCTGTTATTTTGACAAATCTTATTTCACACTGTTATTTCGAGCGAAGCGAGAAATCCCTTAATTTTTTGCATATATATAAAAAAATTCCATATAAAATTAAAAAGG
>JAOZTP010000079.1 GCA_029939135.1 Desulfobacterales bacterium | reverse complement strand
GTTATGTAGGCGAAGACGTAGAAAACATAATAGTTTCTTTAGTTCAAAATGCCGAATACGACATAGAAAAAGCAAAAAAAGGAATAGTATATATAGATGAAATAGATAAAATCGCAATGAAAAGCGGCGATAATCCGTCTATTACCCGCGACGTATCTGGCGAAGGGGTTCAACAGGCGCTTCTTAAAATAATAGAAGGCACAACGGCGGCAATACCTCCTAAAGGCGGAAGAAAACATCCTCAGCAGGATTTTTTAAAAGTTGACACATCGAATATACTTTTTATATGCGGCGGAACATTCAGCGGGCTTGAAAAGATTGTTCAAAAAAGAATAAAAGAAAAAACAATAGGATTTCAGGCGGACATATCCGGCAATAAAGATAAAAATAAGGATGAACTCCTTAATATAGTTCAACCGGAAGACCTTGTAAAATACGGATTAATACCGGAATTTATAGGAAGACTTCCCATAACCGCATCTCTTTGCGAACTTACCAAAGAATCTTTAATCAGAATATTAACCGAGCCTAAAAACGCTTTGGTAAAGCAGTATAAAAAACTTTTTGAAATGGAAAAGGTTAAATTAAGCTTTACTGACGCGGCGCTTGACGCAATAGCAAAAGAGGCTTTTAATAGAAAATCCGGCGCAAGAGGATTAAGAAGCATAATGGAAAAGGCGTTATTTGATACAATGTTTGAACTTCCCTCCTTAAAAAAGGTAAAAGAATGCGTAATAGGCGAGGAGGTAATTTTAAAAGGACAGGAGCCGATACTCTTATTTGAGCAGATAGAAAATAAGGAAGACAGGAAGATAGGAGGATGATTTTCGCCATTTTGATAAAGAAATAAAGATAGGAATAATTTTAATTATAGCGTTTTGTTAATCCGATAAACTATCGGAGGGACAATAAGAGAAATAAAAAAGAAGAACAATGAAATTTTTTACGCAAAACGAATCTAATGAATCTAACGAGTCTATGGTTATAATACCGATTTTACCCTTAAGAGACGTAGTGGTGTTTCCGTATATGGTAATACCCTTGTTTATAGGCAAAACAAAATCTATAAACGGACTTGTGGAGGCGATGGCAAAGGATAAAAAAATATTTCTTGCCATCGAAACCATAACTGCCGCAGGCAACAAGAAAAAAGATCCAGACGTTAAAAAGAATATAAGCAACATAGGAACAATAGGCAGCGTTTTACAGATATTAAAACTGCCGGACGGAAACATAAAAGTTTTAGTGGAAGGCAAGACAAGAGCCGAAATAGTCCGCTTTATAAACAACGATAAATTCGTATCCGCAGAAGTTATACCTATAGGCGATTCCGAAATAGAGACTACGGAAGCCGAAGCATTAAGACGCTCGATATTAAAAAGTTTTGAAAAATATGTAAGAATAAATCCTTCCATACCAAAAGAATTAATAAAAAACGTAGCCTCTCTTACTGATTATTCTCAAATGACGGACACAATTGCTTCTCACTTTTCATTTAAAGCCGCAGACAAGCTAAAACTGCTTGAAGAAAAATCTTTAAGCAAGCGCTTAAACCTTTTGCTATCTCTTATAGACATGGAAACAGAGATATTTAAAATGGAAAACAAGATCAAAGAGACCGTAAAAGGGAAAATGGATAAGGCGCAAAAACATTATTATCTTAACGAACAGATAAAAGCCTTACAAAAAGAGATGGGAACAGAGGGGGACTCCGGAGACGAATTAAAAGAGCTTGAAGAGCAGATAAATAAAAAAAAGATGTCTGAAGAAGCCGAAAAAAAAGCGAAACATGAATTTTTAAAATTAAAAAAAATGGCTTCAATGTCTCCAGAAGCCGCAGTTATACGAAACTATATAGATTGGATAATAAGTTTGCCTTGGTATGAACAAAGCAAAGTTTTAAAAAACATAACAAAAGCCGGGAAAATATTAGACGAAGATCATTACGGATTAAAAAAACCGAAAGAAAGAATATTAGAATATCTTGCGGTTCAGCTTTTAATAAAAAAAGTTCGCGGACCAATATTATGCTTTGTAGGACCTCCGGGAGTAGGAAAAACCTCGCTGGCAAAATCGGTTGCAAGAGCAACAGGCAGAAAATTCGTTCGGCTTTCTCTCGGCGGCGTAAGAGACGAAGCGGAAATAAGAGGACATCGGCGCACATACATAGGAGCAATGCCCGGCAAAGTAATACAATCTCTTAAAAAATCTGGGGTAAACAATCCGGTTTTTTGCCTCGACGAAGTTGATAAAATGAGCATGGATTTTAGAGGCGACCCGTCTTCCGCTCTTTTGGAAGTATTAGACCCCGAACAAAACAACACATTTAACGATCATTATCTTGATCTTGATTATGATCTTTCCGACATATTATTTATAACCACCGCAAACGTTTTGCACGAAATACCCTTGCCGCTTCAAGACAGAATGGAAGTTATAAGACTGCACGGCTATACCGAAGAAGAGAAACGCAACATAGCAAAAATCTTTCTAATACCGAAACAAATAAAATTAAACGGATTGAAAGGCAGAAAAGTAAGCTTCTCCAAAGACGCAATAACAACCATAATAAACAGATACACAAAAGAAGCCGGAGTAAGAAATTTAGAGCGGGAAATAGCTTCGATATGCAGAAAAATCGCAAAACAAATAGTAAAAAAGAAAAAAGAAAAAAATTTTAATATAATAAAAACCTCCGTTAAAAAATATCTTGGAATTTATAAATACAAACAAAATCAAATAGAAGATAAAAACCAAATAGGAATCGTAAACGGCTTGGCATGGACGCAAGCAGGCGGAGAACTTCTTACAGTAGAAGCCCTTGCGATAAAAGGAAAAGGAAAAGTTACCACAACCGGAAAACTCGGCGACGTAATGAAAGAATCCGCAAGCGCGGCGGTAAGCTACGTTCGTTCGCGATACAAGACCCTAAACATAGCCGAAAATTTCTATGAAAAGTTTGACATACACATACACGTTCCAGAAGGGGCAATTCCAAAAGACGGACCCTCCGCCGGAATTACAATGTGCATTGCAATAATATCCGCAGTTACAAAAAAACCCGTTTACAACAACATAGCAATGACCGGAGAATTAACCCTGCGCGGAAGAATCCTTCCCATAGGCGGATTAAAAGAAAAAATAATAGCCGCTCATAGAGGCGGAATAAAAAAAATCATAATACCTCAAGAAAACGAAAAAGACCTAAAAGAAATATCAAAGGCAATACTATCGACAGTTGAAATAATAATCGTGGAGCACATGGACGAAGCGCTTCCGCATGCGTTAGTTTCTTAAAAAACAGACATTCTTTTACTTGATTTCGGCGTTGGATAAAAATTTTAATCCTCGAAATATTACATATATTCCTGCGGTTAAAATTTTTATCCGCCTTGAACTCAAGTTTTTTCTTTTCTTTTATTTTTTTTATTAACCCGTTTAACATCCTTTCAATTTCGCCTATTATTTCATATGATTTTTTAAATTTTTCGGGCGTTATATATTTCAGTCGAAAAGAAATTTCCAATTATGGTTGAAGCTCAAAGATTGATCCCATTCCGATCTGCAAAAAACGAAGCTTATCTTTTATTGATTATCTGCCTATCCTCCCCTAAGAATCCTCTTATCTCCAATCCTAATCGTAACCCCGCTTACGTCAAAAAATTCCAACAGCGGAATAAGATATTTTCTTGGAACTTTGGCAATACTTTTAAACTGAGCGGCGGTAATTTCCTTATTAGCTTGCAAAAAATTTATAAGCTTCTCTTTAAGCGCATTTACGGCGTCCGCATTAAAATACAAATCCTCCTTTGCTTTAATAAGAAAATTATCTTTTACAAGCATAGCAAACAATTCTTTTGCGTCCTTTGCGTTTATATTAAACTTTTTAATCAAATCTTTTGCATAAGCGGGAGTTAATCCGGCTTTTTCATAATCTTTTAAAATATCCTCCTTAACCTTTTTCTGATCCGCCAAAAGTAAAACTTTATGTTCCGCAAGCCTTACAATATCTTGATTTAAAGCAATCATCTTATTTTTTATCATACTATTTAAAATAAGATTAAAAAGTTTCGGTTTAATATCATAAAGAATTTTAGATTTTAACTCCTCTTTTAATATCCCTTCCTTAAGAGGATTATTTTTATGAAAAACTTCAAGCCGTTTTCTCGTCCCTTCAATCAAAGCTTCAAGAGCGTTCTTATGAATATAAATTCTATGCTCCTTATCCAATAAAATTACGGTTCTTGCAGAAAAATATTTTGCCAAAACCGAATCCAATTTTTTTTCCGAAATACTAGTCATAATAATCAAATCGGACATAGCAAGCCCTACATGCCCCGCCTCTTTTAGATGAAAAAGCAGAATATCCTCCGCATCCTTTTCAAACGCTTCTTTTAAAGCGGAAATCTTATCCTTTGCCTCAAGCTTTAATTTTTTTGCAATAGGATTTAAAATAATTCCGCCGCCTATTGTTTTTACCGGAGAATAACTTCTTATAACAAATCTATCCTGTTTTATCGTAGCTATAGGAGTATAAAACCTTAACTGTGCAAGACAACTATCCCCGGGATCAAGCTTTTCTTTATCCAACAAAATTAAATTTGCCATAGTTTCGATTGTTCCTGTATGAAAACGAATCTTTATATTACTTTTTAACGGCTTCTTTGCGCTTTTAAGATAATTAAGCTCAACATCCATAATATAACTCGGTTTTAAAAAATCCTTTTCCGAAACCACATCGCCCCTATTTAAAAGAGATTTTTCAAGCCCCCGAAAATTAATAGCGCATCTTGTTCCGGCTCCCGCCTCATCTACGCTTTCATTATGAACCTGAATCCCCCTTACCTTCGATATAATTCTATGCGGATAAATAGAAACCGAATCTCCGGTTTTAATCTTCCCCGCAATAACCGTTCCCGTAATAACCGTTCCGAAACCCTTCATAGTAAAAACCCTATCTATCGGAAGCCTGAATTTATTTAAATAAACGCGCTCCGGCAACTTCTCCGCAATATCCTCAAGAGCCATTGCAAACTCCTTAATCCCTGCGCCGGTTGCCGAAGATACCGGAACTATAGGAGCGTTTTCCAAAAAAGTTCCTTTTGTAAACTCGCCAATCTCTTCTACCACAAGATCAAGCCATTCTGCGTCAACCATATCAACCTTCGTAAGCGCTACAATACCATGCTTAATCCCCAACAAAGAACAAATCTCCATATGCTCTTCCGTTTGCGGCATAATACCTTCGTCCGCCGCAATAATCATTGCTACCACATCAATTCCTGTTGCGCCCGCAACCATATTTTTTACAAACTTTTCATGACCAGGAACATCTATAACCCCCAATCGGCGTCCGTTCGGCAAAGTTAAAGAGGCAAAGCCAAGTTCAATAGTAATCCCCCGTTCCTTCTCCTCCTTAAGCCTATCCGTATCAATACCGGTAAGCGCCTTTATAAGACTTGTTTTTCCATGATCAATATGACCCGATGTTCCGAGAATAATATCTTTCAACCTTTACTCCTTTAAAAATTGTTAAATAATTTTATAAAAAGCCAATAACCGCATCATAAGCGCAAAAAAGAATAATTATCAAAATAACAAAGAAATTTCTCCTCGTTGCGCTCGTCAACAAGACATAGCAAAAAATACTTCTCTATCTTGTTGAATCAAGCGAGAAACCCCTTAATTTATAACGGCATTAAATTATAATTGATTGATTGTGTCAATAAGGGGAAAGAGGCGTTTTTCATTTAAACAGATTAAAGATTCTTATGGTAATATTATGTTTATTTTTAAGAAATAGAAGTTTTTTGTTGAATATGCTTTTTACTTTTTATGGAAACGCCAATTTTTTACCAATAGGCGTTTCTTTTGATTTGCTTCATGCCCTTAATTTGTTTTCTTATAAATCTTAAGGGCTATTACCACATATCCGGTTTATTAAATGCTTCTACACAATACGAATTGCCAACAATCGGTTCAATCTCATCGATAGTCAAAGATTGAGCTAGCCACCCTTTCGGGTAAGTCAATTTAAAAGGGGCTTTTGCTAAACTTTCCGGAATAAAACTAAATCCAACTTTAGAATAAAAATTAGGATCGCCATAAGTAAACGCCAACTCTACCCCATTTTCTTTTAAGACGTTAAGTCCAAAATTAATCAACTTCTGACCTATTCCTTTTCCTTGACAACTTGTGCGTATTGCTACCGGAGATAAAAGAAAAGCGTTAATCTTTTTTTCAAACGATAACTTAGAAAAAATAATACTGCCAATAATTTGCTCATTTACAGTAGCCACAAAACAATAAAAATTATCTTCATCGGCGCTATTCATTAACTCATCGACTAAGCTTCCTATTGATAAGCCTTCCGATTCCCCTTCCGAATCCGAAAATGTATTAGCGAATAGCTGTTTAATCTCTTCAGTATCGCTTGGATTATATGTTGCAAGCTTCATCTGTTCTCCTTTTATATTTTTTTATTTTGCCGAGCGATTCGGTATTATCCGTTTCAATACCCAGCTCAATTTGTATATTTCCCGCCTCTTTCATAAGAGATATAATCTTTTCGTTAATATCGGGCAAAAAAACCCGACGCCGCCATAAAACGCCTTATTAAACAACAAATGAAATTTCAATATGTTTTGTTACATTGCTTGTTAAGCGCAAGTTCATCTTTTAAACATTTTGGCAAATACCCTTTTGCCCGCTTTGCTTTCCAATTTAATTCTCCTTTAATCCTTTGTTGCGCAAGCTCTTTTCAAAACAAACCGGTTTCAATCCGTTTTATTCCTATTCATACGCAAATATTCAAGCAAATATGCAAGCATAACCATAAAAATTCCAAGTCCCGCAGCGTAAAAAATATTTTTATCAGGATAAAAAGCCCTAATAAGCACAACCCCAAACGCCCCTCCTATGATAGCCCGCATAATAAAAATATAAATTTTTTTCATAATTATCTTCCGTTTTTTTTATTTTCTTTACATCCAATTTCCTTCTTCGCTTCTCTTCCTATGTATCTAACAATTAAATATCAAGTAAAAAAATAAAAATCCTCCTTTTTTTCTCTCTTCCTTCTTCGCTTTCCTCCTCTCTTGCTATCTTCCTGTCTTCCTATCCACCTTTCCTCCTATCTTCCTATCCTCCTTCCTTATTAAGTTTGACAAACCGTTTTTATATTAATATAGCAACATAAACTATATACATACGGAGCTAACCATAGTTACTACATTACTGCGTAGTTTTCTTGTTCACATCCTGCTTTCAAAGCAAGAAAAAATAATTTTCCGAATATTTTTAAAATCAATCAGATAATGCCGATTTTTAATTGTTTGAATCGCTTATGCGCAGTCTTTTTATAAAAACCTGCGGAAATTGTCAAAAACCGGAAACTTTTATCAAAAACCGGAAACTTTCGCTAAAAGCCGGCGGAGATTATCAGAAACCATCGGAGATTATCAGAAATTGTAAGCTTTCGCCAAAAACCATCGGAGATTACCAAAAACCGGAAACTTTTATCAGAAACCAGAGGAGATTAACAAAAACAGACTGAAATTATCAGGGAAACACAAACATTTTTATTTTTTAATTGAAAAACCGAAAGGAAAAACAATGACCAGAATTCCTAAAAAAGAGTCAGAACTGGCAACTTTGGCTGAAGAAATGATGGCAGGATTAAAAAATAACGCCTCAAAATTTCCAGCTCCGCCTGTAACGCCGGAAGAAATGGAAACGGAAATCGGTAATTACATACTAAACCGAGATAACGTTCTTGCCGCAAAAGCCGCTTACGAAGCCGCGATAGAAAACAAAAAAAAGGCTTTTGAAACAATCGATAGAAGCGTAAAAGACAACGCTTACTACTGCAAAAAAATAGCCGGCAAAAACGAGGCGCTTTTAACTATGGTAGGCTTAAGCCTAACAAAAAGAAAAGAAGAGGAAGCGCCCGGACAATGCCGCCTGTTTAAAGTAGTAAAACAAGGAGAAGGATGGGCAAGCTTTCAATGGAAACGTCCAGACAAAGGCGGAAGCGTCCGAGCTTATAAAATCGAGCGTAGAAATACAACCGGAGACATTTGGGAAATTGCGACTGTGGCTATGGAAACAAAAATCGAAGCGCAAAATCAAACAATCGGCGAAGCTTTTGAATATCGGGTTGTAGCTACCAATAAAATCGGAGACGGAATGCCGAGTAATACGGTTATGGTTAAGCTTTAGAGGGAAAGAAGGACAGGAAGACAGGGGGAATTGAAAACTCTATGATGTTTTTTATTTTAACCATGTCTTGTCAACAAGCGCAGCGAGGAGAAATCCCTTAATTAAGCGTAATAAAAAAATATAATAAGTGGAGGCGCTACATTGCGGCGTTTTTACGGATTATGACGTTTGTTTATATAAATGCTAAAATAAACCCCTTTATATTCGTCATTACATCCATAAACTTTATAATTAGGTTGGAATAAATGCGGCAAGGCTTCCATAAGTTGTTTTTTTAAAGCAGAATTAAGATTTTCAACTTCGTATAACGAGAAAACCTTTGATAACTGTAAATATGTTAAATCTTTTACATCTTTTAAATCCGCATAGCATAAAGAGGCGTTTTGCAGGTTTGCGTCTTTTAAATCTGCATTTTGCAGCTGCGCTTTCAGCAAGTCTGCATTTTGTAGCTGCGCTTCAAATAAGTATGCATTTTGCAACTGCGCTTTCCGCAAGTTTGCATTTTGCAGCTGCGCTTTATACAAGTTTGCATTTTGCAACTGCGCTTTCCGCAAGTTTGCATTTTGAAGTTGCGCTATTGGCAAGACTGCATTTTGCAGGTTTGCTACTGTCAAGATTGCATTTTGAAGCTGCACTTCTCGCAAGTCTGCATTTTGTAGCCGCGCTTCCTTCAAGTTTGCGCCTTGAAGCTGCGCAAAGCTCAAATCAACGCCCTTAAGTTTTCCTATTTCCGTTTCTTTGCCTTCTTCATCCTTTATTATTTTTGTTTTTCTACGCCAATCTTCAACCAATTCTTTTAATTGCCCTACGCCGTCTTGATACCTTACTTGTTCAAGATGAAAATTGTTTATAAAAAATTTACGGATTGGCTTTTCTTTATTTTTTTTCAATAGATCGGAAATTTTATAGTAATCATTAGTAACCGGCAAAAATGATTTAAAAATAGAGGCGGGATTAAAAATGTTCGGCTTATACGGGCATTCCATATTTTGAACGCTCGGAATTCTTTCAAAAGCTATTTTAACATCTTTTGATATTTGAGAATATATGCCGTTTATTCTATTTTCTATAATATCTACCCTGTTTTCGTATCTTGTGGAGGCTATTTGGAAAAAAGCGGCATATATGCCTATTACCCATAAAAAAAAGGAGGCGGGCGGTCTTTTATTTTTACCTTTTATCTTGTCCGGATGCGGCGGAGATATTTTATACCATATAAATCTAATCCCGCTTAAATGATAAAACTGCCATAACAAGCCGGGTGTTTCTTAATTTGTAAGTTTAATATTTTTCATTTTTTATAATATATTTATTTATCTTTTAAAAATTTTATACCTTAACTA